>NZ_BAAAUT010000059.1:0-40866 GCF_039534085.1 Planomonospora alba | reverse complement strand
TCGCGTTCTTGATGCTCTGGCTCCGCCACGCGGAATTGTCAGACACGGCCTAGGGCACGTCCACGTATTATCTGACGCTCGACGACGAGGGGTACGCCCGCGTCCAGGTTGAGGCCTACGCCGACGGAACGGTGACTGCTTACGACACCGAGCACGCGGAGGACTCTTACGGCGGCCTGACCTACGCTCAGCTCGATCTCGACGAGTTCGCTCCGTACGAGATCGGTGAGCGGGAGTTCCACGAAGAACTGAGCCGTCTGCGCCCGATGAACCTGAGGGCCGACCAGAGGTGGCCACCCAGCCGATGAGGCGGTATCCAGCCGCTGCTCTGGGAGAGCGTCGAGATCGGTAAGCCGCGAGGCGGAGTGACGGCGGTTGTAGCCCTCTTCGGTCTCGTGATCGGCTTGCTCTCGCGGACGGCCGGAACCGATGCCGGAGACCAACCAGGTCTACGAGGGCAGGGCACAACGAGGGCACAGGAGGGCGTGAGACGGCCGGAAACATCGAGAACCGGCAAGAGGCTGACCCACTGGTCAGACGCCACCTCGTGACGCTGGCCCAGGTCTCAGCCGCCGCCCTTGCTGAAGTGCTGGTAGTCCTTGGTCCCGGACCAGTAGCCGCCCCACTCCCAGCCGAGCCGTTCGAAGGCCTTGACCACCTTGTCACCGGGGTTGATCACTCCGGGGGCGTCCAGCGGGCGCTTGACGAACCTGCGGGCGTTCTTGTGGGCGAACGAGCCGTTCGCGTAGACGTAGGGGTTCTCCCGGGGGTTGATGTCGATGGCCTTGCCGTAGGCGTGCCGGGACCAGCTGGTCGAGTCGGTCGCCGGGCGGCAGTTGAAGGCCGAGGTGTTGTCGGCCTCGATCGAGTCGAAGTCGTCGCCCTTGTAGACGTCGACGAGCTCCATCCGGTAGATCGGCCAGCGCCAGCCGTACAGGCGCTTGAAGACCGAGACGATGTCGCCGGCGACGTCCTCGTGCACGACCAGCTCGCCGGTGTGCGCCCGGTCGTCGAAGCCCCAGTAGGTCAGGGTGATCAGCCGCAGGTCCTTGACCGGGACGGGGCAGCCCTTGCGCCAGGAGTACGGCAGGAGCTCGCGCGAGACCCGGGAGACCCTCGCGGCGAACGGCGGGGGACCGGCCGGGGTCCTCGCCCGGGTGGGCGCGGGCGAGACCGGACCGGAGACCGGACCGGAGGGCGGGGCGGCCGGGGAGGGGGACCCGTCCGGAGGCGCGGATCCGTCCGGGGAGGGGGACGGCGACGCCTCCGGGGACGGGGAGGTCGGCGTGGCCGTGGGACGGGGGGCGGGCTCCGCGGGCGTCGTCGTCGCGGGCGCCGTGACGGGATCGCCGCCGCAGGCGCTCAGCGCCAGGCAGGCCGCGGTCGCCGCGACGGCCGCCTGGACGCGGGCCGCGGACGGTGTCACGAACGGAAAGCCTCTCACCTGCTGCACCCCACACCGGATGGAAACGACCGGTCCTCAGCGTATGCGACCGGTCACCTCAGGTGAGAAAACCGCGCCGTCCGCCCGTCCGCCGCGCCCGGCCCGCATCGGGGAGCGGGGGGAGAGGCGGCGCGGGCGCGGTGCCCGCGGGCGCCGCCGGATGCCCGGGCCGGAGACGATCTTTGGCCGGGCTTTTCCCGGAAGACTCGTCACTGTGTTCGACGCCGCGCTACAGTCTGGGGCACCGGATCGAACATCGGTTCGGTCGCCGTTCGCGGTGCTTCCCGGGACGCCGTCCCGGAGCGCCGTCCGCCCGGGCAGGAGGTGTGCGCCATGGCGATGCCGGTGACGTCCGCCGCGCCGCAGGCGGTGCGGGTTCCCGCCCCCAGGGCCGCCGACCGGCCGCGGGCGAAACGCCGTAGCACTTTCTACCGAACTCTAGGACGGCCCCTATATCCCGTCATAGAGTCCGAGACCGTGGACCCCGTGCGCAATCCCTACGCCCCCGGTGCCGGGCAGCGCCCTCCGGAGCTCGCCGGGCGCGACCGCGAACTGCAGCAGTTCGAGATCGTGCTGGAGCGGGTGGCCCGAGGCCGTCCCGAGCGCAGCATGGTCGTCACCGGGCTGCGCGGCGTCGGTAAGACCGTCCTGCTCAACACCTTCAAGTCGATGGCCATGCAGCGGCTCTGGGGCACCGGGAAGATCGAGGCCCGGCCCGACCGGTCGATCCGCCGCCCGGTGGCCGCCGCCCTGCACATGGCCGTGCGCGAGCTGGCCCCCCGGCACCGCGCGCCCGAGCGCATCGAGGAGTTCCTCGGAGTGCTCAAGGCCTTCGCCATGCGCGACACGTCCGCGGCCAAGGGGACCTCGCACTGGTCGCCCGCGATCGACGTGCCCGCCGCGCGCGGCCGGGCCGACTCCGGCGACCTGGAGATCGACCTCACCGAGCTGTTCGTCGACGCGGCCGCGGTCGCGACGGACCTGGGCGTCGGCATCGCCCTGTTCATCGACGAGATGCAGGACGTGCAGGCCGCCGACATCTCGGCGCTCTGCGCGGCCTGCCACGAGCTCTCCCAGAGCGGCGGCCCGCTGATCGTGGTCGGCGCGGGGCTGCCGCACCTGCCCGGCGTGCTGTCGGCCAGCAAGAGCTACTCCGAGCGGCTCTTCCGCTACGCCAGGATCGACCGGCTCGACCGGGAGGCGGCCGACCTGGCGCTGATCGTCCCGGCGCGGAGCGAGGGGGTGGAGTTCACCCGGGAGGCCCTGGACGCGCTCTACGAGGCGGCCGACGGCTACCCGTACTTCGTGCAGGCCTACGGGAAGGTCGCCTGGGACCTGGCGCTGCGCAGCCCGATCACCGCCGAGGACGTCCGGGTCTCGGCGCCGGAGGCCGAGGAGGAGCTGGCGGTCGGCTTCTTCGGCAGCCGTTACGAGCGGGCCACGCCGGCCGAGCGCGACTACATGCACGCCATCGCCTCGATCGGGGACGAGCCGGTGGCCACCGCCGAGGTGGCGGAGCTGCTCGGCCGCAAGCCGTCCAGTCTCTCCCCGGCGCGGGACAGCCTCATCAAGAAGGGGCTGATCTACAGCGCCGAGCGCGGCCTGATCGCGTTCACCGTCCCGCACTTCGGCAAGTTCCTGCGCTCCCAGCCGGTCTGATCCCGGTACGGCCGCTAGATTCCTATACGGCCGTCTAGCCAGGAGGCTAGATAGCCGTATAGACGTCAATGCTCATGGGTCGCGAGGACCTGGAAGCCACCGCTGTCCCCGGAGGAGGAGTCGGCCGCGCGGACCGGCTCCGCTCCGGTCACCGCGCCGTCCGGACCGACCAGCGCCACCCGGACGGCGGGCTTGCGGCCGGCCAGATAGACCGCGAAGACCACGTCGACCGGCTCACCCGCCGGGCTCCGGCCGGGATAGACGAAGAACCGCCAGCACAGCTCCCGCCAGCTGTCGACCGGCTCCGCCGCCGACAGCCACTCCCGGTGCGAGCGCCAGACCGCACTGGCGCGGAGCCGGGCGGCGGCCGTCGCGGCGTCCAGGGGGCGCTCCTCGCACGGCGCGCGGTGCCGGAGCCGGGCGGCGGTCTCCTCGATCTCCGGTGAGAGCGCGGCGATCAGCAGCAGGCCGGCGGCCGCCGCCAGGCCCTCGGTCCAGGACGGCCCGGACAGCACCGACCATCCGGACGCGGGGACGGTCCACGCCGCGCCGGCGGCCATGGCCGTCAGCACCACCGTGCGGGCGAACGAGCGCGCGCCCACCGGGGCCGAGCTGACCTCGCCGAAGCAGCCGCAGCCCACGTCGGGACGGCGGCGGCGCAGCTCCCACAGCACGTAGGTGGAGACCGAGAAGAACATGACCGTGCCCCACCGGAAGACCGGAAGGCCGGTGACGGCCAGCCCGCCCGCCAGCACCGCCTCCCCCGCCGCGCAGCAGAGCATCACCGGGGCGCGCCACCGCTCGGGCACCAGCACCGCCGGGCCCATCCCGCTCATCCCGCCCGGCTCCGCGCCGGTCCGGGCGATCCTGATCTTGGCCGCCGTGCCGAGGGCGAGCAGCGCGATCAGCACCGGGATCTGGGCCGCGGCGATCGTCTGCGCCATCTGCGTCGTCTCCGTGCTCACCTGCGTCACCCCAACGTGATCCGGACGTTGAAACAGCCCTTGGTCAGCTCCCCGCCGAGCTCCACGAAGGAGGCCGGGGACAGCTCCGCGATCCGGCCGCGCGGCGAGGTGCCGCACTCCAGGCACCGGTCGCAGAAGCGGCCGGCCAGACAGCCGCACGCCGCGATCGGCACGACCGACGAGCGCCCGGCGCACACGTTGCGCACGTCGAGCGCCGAGCCCATCGCCAGGTACGGCAGGCGCGCGCACGACCTCCCCACCTCGTCGCAGTCCGCGTCGGAGGACTCCAGCATCGGATAGGCGGCCCCCCGCTCGCCGAAGCCGAAGCCGTCGGACCAGACCGCGGTGCCCGAGACGTGCGCCTGGGCGCCGCCGTAGGCCAGGGGCGGCTCGGGCACGGCCGTCCACCGGTAGGGCGGCTGAGAGGTCGCGGGCAGCCGGGCGTGGGCCACGCCGTCCTCGACGACGCCGATGGCGTCGAACAGGTAGCCGGGTTCGAGCTTCGGATGCCGGACCTGGAGCCGTCCCGAGACGGCGTAGGGGATGACGACGGTCCGCGGGCCCCGGTGCGGCCCGCAGTAGAGCCGGAGCGTGCGGTCCCGCCTGCCGCCTCCCAGCTCCTGAACGACCCCGGTGATCCGGGTCGCGTCCGCCCAGATCCGGTCGGCGACCTTGCCCGACTTCAGCGTCCTGACGAGCACGTTGGCGCCCTTCGGCAGATCGGCCGGGGCGACGGCGTCACCGCGCCAGGCGGTCGCCCAGGGGGCGATGACGAGCCGTTCCTCCTGGCCCTCCGGGGTCTCGATGATGATCAGGTGAGGGCTGACGTCCAGGACCGTCCCGGCGACGGCGCGCAGGGGCTCGCCCTCGCCGGGGACGGGGCCGGGGGCGCGGAGGGGGCGGCCGAGCGCGGCCGCGGCCAGCATGCGGCGGCGATCGGCGCTCCGCTGGGGCATCGTGCTTCTCCTGTTCTCGGCGGGACGCCTCCCAGCGTCACATGCCGGCGGGCCGTCCCGCCGGTCGCTCCCCCGATAATCCCGTCAGCTATCCGACCAGGTATCAGAATTCCCATCCCTGGTGGAACGCCTGTCACCCATCTGTGGGCAAACCGGTGCGTAGTGCGCCCCCAGTGACTGGTGGGGAAGTTGGTGCGATCTTTGCGGGCGACAGGAGGAAACCTGGATTCCGGTTCAGCCGGATCATGGGCTCCGGCTGCGATTCTGACCACGGAAGGCCCTTGACCACAGGCGGGTGATCGCGGTGACCGGCGGGACCCACGACGAGTTCCGGGAGTATGTCGTTTCCCGCGGAGCGGCGCTGCTGCGCGCCGCCCGCCAGGTCACCGGCGACCCGAACGACGCCGAGGACCTGCTGCAGACCGCGCTGGCCAAGACGTACCTCGCCTGGGAGCGCATCGAGGACCGGGCGGCCCTGGACGGCTACGTGCGGCGGGCGATGGTCAACATCAACATCTCCTGGTGGCGCAGGCGCAGGCTGGAGGAGTACCCCTCCGGGGAACTTCCCGAGCCGGTCGCCCAGCACGCCCACCGGCACCTGCCCGAGCAGGTGGAGCGGGCCCTGGACGGACTGCCCGCCAGGATGCGGGCCGCGATCGTGCTGCGCTACTACGAGGACATGACCGAGCAGGAGGTCGCCAACGCCCTGGGCGTCAGCGTCGGCACGGTCAAGAGCACGGTGTCACGCGGGATGGCCAAGCTCCGCGGGGCGCTCGCCGTACCGGACCGGCGGCTCGAACCGCAGGCGTGAACGGGCGGGGAGCGCTGGGGCGTCCCGGAGCGGGGCTCTGGAGCGTCCCGAAGCGAGGGGCTGGAGCGTTCCGAAGGGAGACCTGAGAGCGACGGGGCTATCCGTCGGAGGTCTTCCCGGAGTGCGGCTCCGCCGGCGCCCGCTCGCAGTCCCGCTCGGCGGCCCCGGGCCGGACGCCCGCGGTGGCGCACGGCCGTACGGCGTCGCGGACGATCCGCAGGGCGTCGAGGAGGGCCGCGAGCCCGTCGGGGCTGAGCAGCCCGGTGAACCAGGTCTCGATGTCCGTCAGGTGCTGCGGGAGCACGGCGCCGAGCCGGTCGAGACCCGTCTCGGTGATCACCGCGTACGAGGTCCGGCGGTCGGTGGCGCACGCCTGCCGTACGACCAGGCCCTCGCGCTCCAGCCGGTCCACGACTCTCGTCACGCCGCTGGTGGACAGGGAGGTCTGCGCGGCCAGGTCGCTCATGCGCAGGCGCCGCCCCGGTGAGCGGGCCAGCCGGATCAGGGTCTCGAAGTCGATCTCCGAGAGTCCCGCCGCGGTGAGCGTGGGGAGCGTCTTGGCCGACAGGCCGGTGGAGACCTCGGCGAGGAGGCCCATCGCGGTCAGCCGGGGGTCGTCGAACGGGAGCACGTGCACACTGTATCCGACGATAGTTGACGCGAGGAATATTCCTCGTGTAGGAATATGTTCACGCAAATGTCCGTGCAGCAAGCATCCCCTCGGGAGAACACGATGGCCACTCGCAGCTGGGACAACCTCCAGATCCCCGCCCCCGGCACCTACACCCTCGACACCGCCCACACGCACATCGGCTTCGTCGTCAAGCACATGATGGTGAGCAAGGTCCGCGGCAGCTTCGGGGAGTTCTCCGGCTCCGTGACGATCGCCGAGAACCCGCTGGAGTCCTCCGCCGAGCTCACGATCAAGACCCAGAGCATCGACACCGGCGTGGCGGACCGCGACGGCCACCTGCGCAGCGACGACTTCCTCGCCGTCGAGAAGTTCCCGGAGCTGACCTTCCGCAGCACCCGCGTCGCCGGCCACTCCGGTGACGAGTTCACCCTGGTCGGCGACCTCACCATCCGCGACGTCACCAGGCCGGTCGAGCTCACCGTCGAGTACGGCGGCGCCGGCACCAACCCGTGGGGCCAGGAGGTGTGGGGCTTCACCATCACCGCCGAGATCGACCGTGAGGAGTTCGGTCTCACCTGGAACCAGGCCCTGGAGACCGGCGGCGTGCTCGTCGGCAAGAAGGTGAAGATCGAGATCGAGGGCGAGGCCAACCCCGCCGCTTGATCCAGGTGGCCGCGGGCGATCTCCGCGTGCATGGAGGGCTCCTCTCCCGGGTAAGGGAGGGGAGCCCTTCTCTCTGTTTCCCTCTCCGGCGAGTCCGATGGATGAGACGATGCGTCTCATCAGAAGAGAATCCACAAGGGTCCCCCTCTCCTCACCTGGTTTTCCACGACTCTGTCCACAGGTGTGGATGAAGTTATCCACAGACGGTGGACAACATGGCCGAGGGCGCCGGATGCCGTGCGCGGGGAGAAAGCGGGCCGGTGGGGACGGCGAGGGTGCCGCGGGACTACGGGGCGGCGGATCCGGCGGGCGGCGGGCCGACGCGGTGCGGGCATGGTGCGAGAAGACCCGCCCGGCCGGGCGGGCGACGCGCAGAACAATCGCTTTGCCGCCTTGCCCGATCGCCGGTACTCTGTGCTGAGCCACACGGCTACCAGGAGGCTTCGCCTAGTCAGGTCTATGGCGCCGCACTGCTAATGCGGTTTGGGTTTACCGCCCATCCGGGGTTCAAATCCCCGAGCCTCCGCAGGTCAGAGGCCCTCTTCCCCGGTCGGGGAGGAGGGCCTTTTTGATCTCTGCAGGGCTCCGGGTCGCAACCGGGGTATGGCGGGGCTCAGGGCTCATCCCGCTGCGTCATGGTCTTCGCGCGGCCTTGAACGAGGAGACGACGCCCGTCGACCGGGAAGACCGGAGGCCTTGACGCCACATCGAACGAGTCGGCTTACGCGGCGACCAGCGCGTCGGCCCTCAAAGCCGAGCGGATTCCCTGATCCGGCCGATGCCGATCTCTGGGAAAGCCTCAACGACCTGCGGTGATCCTTTCCCGGACCTGTTCCAGTTCGCGGGATGACGCCCGCGGAGAACTCCACGTCGAACGCAGGCGTCGTCGTGCCGGCGCGGGATCACATGCACGTGGAAGTGGAAGACGTCCTGACCGGCGGCCTCGCCCCCGTCGACCCCGGGCGGATCCGCCGTGTGCCGGCACACCTGGCCCTCCCCGGTCGGCCGGTCGTGCGTGTCCTGGCACGGTCGCACCGCCGCAGGCTCCACCGGCGCCCTGCCCGTATCGGTCACCACCGGCGACGGCATCGCTCACACGACGGGGTGCCGTAGCACTACACCGCGGCGCGCATCACCGCCATCGCCTCCGTCAGGCGCTCCAGCTCCTCCAGCATGCCCTCGGCGGAGGAGCGCAGGCGCTCGTCGGCGGACAGCCGCCCGTCGGCGGTCATCGACTGGCGGTGGAAGACGGTCACCGCGTTGCCCGCGGGGACCATGCGCAGCTTGACCAGCACCGGCTTGAGCATCTCGACGGCGCGCAGGCCGCCGGACAGGCCGCCGTAGCTGACCAGCCCGACCGGCTTGTACGCCCACTCCCGGTGCAGGAAGTCCAGGGCGTTCTTCAGCGGGGCGTTGAAGCCGTGGTTGTACTCCGGCATCACGAACACCAGGGCATCGGCGGCGTCGATGGTGGCGCTCCAGTCCTTGGTGTGCTGGTGGACGTAGCGGCCGGTGGTGGCGTCCTCGGGCTCGTCGAGGAACGGCAGGCCCACCTCGGCCAGGTCGACCAGCTCCACGTGGAAGCGGCCGTGTTCGACGGCGCGTGCGGCCACCCAGTCGCCGATCACCCGGCCGATGCGGGTGGGGCGGGTGCTGGCAACGATGATCTTCAGGGCGGGCACGGGATCTCCTCCGCAACAGGTTTACGTGTAAACGAGAAGATGTCACGCCTTCGTTTACATGTCAACCAGTGCTAGCCTGTGCGGTATGCCCGATCCGAGATGGCTCGACGAGCGAGAGTTCCGGGCCTGGCTCGGCTACCGCCGGATGCGCCTGCTCCTCGACGCCCAGATCGCCCGTGACCTGCAGAGCGACTCCGGGCTGTCGGAGGCCGACTACGACGTCCTGTCCGCGCTGTCCTCGCGGGAGAGCCGACGCTGGCGGCTGCAGGAGCTGGCGGACCGCATGTTGTGGTCGAAGAGCCGGTTGTCGCGCCACGTGAGCCGCATGGAGGAACGCGGCCTCGTGGCTAAAGAGGAATGCGCCGACGACGGACGCGGCGCCGTCATCGCGCTGACCGACGGCGGCATGAACGCGATCGTCGAGGCGGCCCCCGGCCACGTCGAGTCCGTACGGTCCCACCTGATCGACCTGCTGACCGAGGAGCAGATCGAGGTGCTGGGCGACATCGCCGAGACGGTCCTGGCGCACCTGGGAGCCGAGATCCGGTGAGCGCTGCGCGGCCGCGTCACGGTGCCGCCGGAGTGCGGGCTGATGGCCCGCTGCGCGGCTGTGTCACGGTGCCGCCGGAGCTCGCGCTGACGACCCGCCGCGCCGGGTCACCGGCCTGCCGCACCCCGGCGCCCGCTTCACCGTGATCCTGCCCACCGGGCCGGGAGCGGGGACGACCGTTCAGCCGACCACCGGCCGACCGGCGAGGTAGACGGCGACGGGCGCCCCTAGCACGGTGATGTCGCGGGTCGGATCGCCGCCGACCGCCAGCAGGTCCGCGTCGTAGCCGGGTCGTATGCGGCCCTTGCGGTCCCCCGCGCCGCAGGCGTCGGCGGCGGCCGAGGTCGCCGCGGCCAGAGCGGACGTCGCCGGCAGGCCGGATCTGACGTACTCGTCAAGGGTGGCGGGCAGCAGTCCGTGCGGCTTGGCGGGGCCGATGCCGCCGTCCGAACCGGCGACCAGGCGCACCCCGCCCCGGTGAAGGCGGGCGACGACCTCCTGCAGGACGGCCTCGGTGATGCCGGCGCGCTCGGCCATCGCCACGACCTGCGGCGGCACCACGACACCCGGGTCGGACCCCAGGGTCGGGCAGACCGCGATCCCGGACCCGGCCAGCTCGGCGAGCAGCGTGTCGTCGAGCCGCACGCCGTCGGGAGTGAGACACGTGCAGTGCTCGATGCCGTCGACGCCCGCGTCCAGCGCCTGCCGTACCGCCGCGAGCGCATGGGCGTGCGCGGTGATCCGCAGGCCGAGGGCGTGCGCCTCGGCGACCGCCGCTCTCAGCTCGTCATCGGTGAACTGCGGGCTCATCGTGTCGGTGCCGGGCGTCAGCACGCCGCCACTCGCCATGATCTTCACGATGTCGGCGCCCCGGTCGGCCCGCTGCCGTACGGCGTCGCGCAGCCCGCTCGCGCCTCGGGCCTCGCCCCCCAGCGACCAGCAGTGCCCGCCCACACTGGTGATCGGCGCACCCGCCGCCACGACGGTCGGCAGGCCGGGCCTGCCCCTCGACCGCCAGGCCAGCACGGCGCCGTGGTGGTCGCCCAGGTCGCGTACGGTGGTGACGCCCGCGGCCAGGTGGGTCTCCAGCGACGCCTCGATGGCGCCCTCCAGCTGTTCTTCCGCGCACCCGGTGAGCCGGTCGAGCGCGCCCGGGCCGGCGTCGGCGCACAGGTGCACGTGCGTGTCGATCAGGCCGGGCAGCAACGTGCCGTCCGACAGGTCCCGCGTCGGCCATCCGTCGGGTACGGCCGCGCCCGCCTGCACGCCGACGATGCGGCCGTCCTCCACCAGCACCACGGTGGTCCCGTCGAGCAGCCGCTCTCCGTCGAACACCCGTGCCGCTCGAATCGCGAGAGAAGTCATCGAATCACCATAGGTAGGGATTAAAGGCGATCCAAGGATTCACCCCTACAGGATCAGGGGCGCGCCGGTAATTCGATTCAGCGGATTCGGTGGATTTGTTACGGTGCCTGGATGCCCTCTCAGCGCACTCTGCTGCCGCGGTCGGCACCGGCCGCCTCGGGGATGTCGTCCCGTTCGATCGCCGCGCTGCTGGACCGGCTCGAAGCGCGGTCCATCGAGTGCCACTCGATCATGGTCGTACACCGCGGTCACGTCGTCGCCGAAGGCTGGTGGGCGCCGTACTCGGCCGAACGCCCGCACCTGCTCTACTCGCTGACCAAGTCGTTCACCTCGGTCGCCGTGGGGCTCGCGATCGCCGACGGGCTGCTCTCGCTGGACGACCGGGTGGTGGACGTGCTGCCCGACCACGTTCCGGCCGACGTCTCGGAGCAGGGACGCCGCCTCACCGTCCACCACCTGCTGTCCATGACGACGGGACACCGCACGGACAGCCTCGACGAGGCCTGGCGCCTGGAACCGGGAGACCTGGTGAAGGGTTTCCTGCGCGTGCCGTTCCCCGAGCCGGAGGGGACCCGGCACGCCTACGACAATCCGACCACCTTCGTCCTGGCCCGGATGGTGGAACGGGTCACGGGCCGCGGCCTGCCGGAACTGCTCGACGAGCGCCTCTTCGCGCCGATGGGCGTCGACCACGCCGAATGGGACCGGGTGGCGAGCGGTGCCGCCTTCGCGTTCCACGGGCTGCACCTGACGACCGAGGCCGTCGCCGCCTTCGGCGAACTGCTGCTGCGCGGAGGACTGTGGGGCGGGCGGCGGCTCGTCCCGCGCGAATGGGTGGAGCTCGCGACCCGGCGGCACATCGACACCCTGCCGTTCGAGGACGGATCGGAGAACGCCGACTACCTTCGCGGGTACGGCTACCAGTTCTGGATGTCGCGTCACGGTTACCACGGTGACGGCTCCTTCGGCCAGCTGTGCGTGGTCGTCCCGTCGCACGATCTCGTGGTCGCCCTGACCGGCGCCCATACGCAGGCGCAGGAGGTGCTCGACGCGATATGGGAGTGCCTGCTGCCCGGCACGGACCACGCGGGAAGCACCCGGGACGACGAGATCCTCGCCGAGCGGCTGCGGCGGCTGGCGTTCGCGCCGGTGCCGGGTTCGGCCGCCCCGGGCCGTTCCGTCCGGGTGCGGCTCGACGCCTCCGCCGAGGGCTCGGCCCTGCCGGACGGGACCACGGTGACCGTCGATCCGGTGGACGGCGGATGGATCCTGCGGTTCGGGTCGTTCCTCGACGTCGAGGCCGGCCACGGCGAATGGCGGGAGGGTTCGCCGCTCGGCCGCCCCGTCGTCGCGGCTGGCGCCTGGCAGGGCGACACGTTCGTCGCCGAGCTCTACGTCATCACCACCCCGCACCGGGTCCGGCTGGTGGTCGACGCCGGAGCGGGGACGGCGGTGGCGGTGTGGAACCTCGTGCCCCGGACCGGTCCCGATCTGGTGGTGCATCTGCGGTCGCCGCTGATGACACGGCCCGACGTCGCGTAGGTGGTGCCGGCCTCCGTCCCGGCCTCACGGCGCCTGCGGCCGCGAGAAGGTGTTCCGGGGACCCACCGATCCGGGATTCGCCGGTCGTGGAGGCACCGGTCTGGGAGGCGCCGGTCAGGGTGTAGGTGTGACCGCGGGTGACCGCGATGAGGCCGCCGTCCTCCCTGGTGGCGGCGACCAGGCCGGGAGGTCTGGGGGTGAAGCCCGGCACCGCGCTCAGCCCGTCGGTCTCGGCGATGGCGATGAGGCGGATCCGGCACGCGCACGGTGAGCTGCACCCCCCGGTCGGGGATGCCGCGGAAGCGGATCTCCGAGGGCCAGGTGCCGGTTCGCGTGCCGGTGACGGGCACGCTCACCGGCCCGGATCGGCCGGCCGACGCGGTGACGCGGACCATCGGCCGGTCGAGCCTGA
This sequence comes from Planomonospora alba, assembly GCF_039534085.1. NCBI lineage: Bacteria > Bacillati > Actinomycetota > Actinomycetes > Streptosporangiales > Streptosporangiaceae > Planomonospora > Planomonospora alba. Next base: position 28,183 of record NZ_BAAAUT010000059.1, on the reverse strand, counting down.
GCGTCACCGAGCGCGCGCCCTTCCCGGCGGTCACGTGCAGTCTCAGGGTGTCCTCGTCGCGGGCCAGGAGGGCGACGCGCGGACCGTCGGCGTCGATCGCCGGTGCGGGACCGGTCCGCAGCGTGCCCCGGGCGTACCCGGCGGGCAGCGCGGAGGCGTCGTGGCCGGACACGTACCGTCCGGTCCACGGCGCCGGGTCCGGGTCGGCGCTGACCCAGTGGGCGGTGCGGGTGTCGGCGTCCATGACGTACGCCAGATGCGTGCGCCTCGGCCGGTCGGCGTCGAAGTCGTCCACCACGAGACCGGTGGCGACCAGCGCCGCCGCCAGGAGGACGGCGGTCGCGGGTACGGCGAGCGCCGCGGGCACCGCGAGCACGGCGGACCGCCTCGGCCGGGTGGCGGGATCGGGCAGGGGACGGGCGAGGGCAGGCAGGGGACGGGCGGGATCGGGCAGGAACGATTCCGCCATCGGCACCACGGTCAGCCCGAACAGGGCCAGCACCAGCGCGCCCGCCCCGCCGAGCGCCAGCCCCATCCCGTCGAAGACGTCCCCGGCCAGGGACGGCAGCAGCATGGCGCCGGTGAGCGGCCCCAGCATCGCCACGACCGTCCGCGCCCAGGCGGGCGTACGGAGCAGGGCCGCGGCCGACCAGCCCAGCGCACCCGCCAGCGCCGGCAGCGCGAACAGGAAGGACGCGCCGGGGGCGACCTGGGCGCACAGCACGCTCAGCCCGGCGAGCCAGGTCAGCGCCCCGACCGCCGGCGCCGCCGGGCCGAGCCCGCGCCGCAGCACCAGGTACCAGCCGAGGACCGCCGCCGCGCACAGGACCGCGATCGCCGCCTGGTACGGCCCCGGGCGGTGCAGCAGCCCGCCCATCGAGTCGTAGGCGGGCCGCCAGGCCACCAGCAGTTCCCACAGTCCCTGCGCCGAGGCGGCCGACAGCACCAGCGGAACCGCGGCCGAGGCCGCCGCCGCGAGCAGCCCGGGCAGGCTCAGCAGCCGCCTGACGCGGGCCAGCACCGCCAGGCCCGCCACCGCGACGACGGCCAGCAGCGCCAGCGGCCACACGAGCCGGTCCGAATACACGATCATGGTGCCGAGCGCCCGGAAGTAGACGGCGTCATGGTCGGAGGCGGTCGTCCGCAGGTCCGCGTCCCCGAGGGCGCGCGCCAGCGCCAGCATGTTGGTGCCGTGGTGCTGCAGGCTGCCCCGGTCGAGGTTGGCGATGGAGTCGCTCGCGGTGTGGTACAGCGAGGAACGCTCGATGTAGGCGAAGTTCATGCCGGTGAAGCCGGCCCTGGTCAGCGGGGTGAAGTCGGTGTTGTTGGGCAGCAGCCGGTACAGCTCGACCATGGCGGAGTGCCCTCGCGGAGCGGGGACGGCGCCGGCGAAGGTCTCGACCAGGCGGGCGTTGCCCGCGGAGGTCTCGAACAGCAGCGAGGGGCCGCTGACCCCGCGGGCCTCCCAGTTCAGCAGCACGCCCCCGGCCCTGCCCAGCGGGTGGCCGCGGACGAAGGCCTCGGCGCCGAGCACGCCGTCCTCCTCGCCGTCCGACATGAGCAGCACGATGTCGTTGCGGAGGCGGGGACCGGCGCGCAGCGCCCGGACGGTCTCGATCATCGCGGCGACCGCGGCGCCGTCGTCGGAGGCACCCGGTCCCATGGCGGCGGAGTCGTAGTGCGCGGCGATGAGCACGGTGCCGGTCGAGGCCGTGCCCGGCAACCGGCCCACGATGTTGTCGACCCGGCCGAACGTCGCCAGTCCCGCCGCGGACCGGGCGCCGACGGAGCGCTGGATCTCGACCTGGAGCCCGGCCGCGCGCAACCGCCCGGCCAGGTAGTCCCTGGCGCGGCGGCTCGCGGGGCTGCCGACGGGCCGCGGTTCGGTGGCGAAGCGCTCCAGGTGGACCAGCGCGCGCCCGGCGCTGAACCGCTCGGCGGGAGCGGCGGCCGGCAGCGGTTGCATGGTGCTGTCGGCCATGGCGGACGACATGATCACAGCGGCCAGCGCGAGCAGGGCCGCCAGCCCGGCCGGCAGCCGCCGCGGGACGTCGAACAACTTTCCGATCATGACCAGGGACGGTAGGCGGGGCCGCTCGCCCGGCGGAATGAGGCGCCTGCCCGCCCGCCGCTGTGGTTTTCCGCAGCCCGGAACGGCCACGCTCCTCATTCCGGGCATACCATGATCGTCCATAGCCTTCGGGGCATGACGGATTGGCTGATCGAACTGATGGAGATGCTCGGAGCGCCGGGTGCGGGGCTGGCGATCGCACTGGAGAACCTCTTCCCGCCCCTCCCGAGCGAGGTGATCCTCCCCCTGGCCGGCTTCACCTCCGCCAAGGGCGAGATGAACCTGCTGGGCGTGCTGGCCTGGACCACGGCGGGCTCCGTCGTGGGCGCGCTGGCGCTGTACCGGGCGGGAGCCCTGCTCGGCCGCGAGCGCACGCTGGCCCTGGCCGCCAGGATCCCGCTGCTGAAGGTCTCCGACATCACCAGGACCGAGGCGTGGTTCCTCAAGCACGGCCGCAAGACCGTGTTCTTCGGACGCATGACCCCGATCTTCCGCAGCCTCATCTCGGTCCCGGCCGGAGTGGAGCGCATGCCGCTGGGCGTCTTCACGCTGCTGACCACGGCCGGCAGCCTCATCTGGAACACGGTCTTCGTGCTGGCGGGTTACGTCCTGGCCGAGAACTGGTCGCTGGTCGAGACCTACGTGGGGATGGGCACCAACACGGTGATCGGCCTGGTGCTGCTGGCCGTGCTCGTCTTCGTGGGCGCCAGGCTGGGGGAACGGCACAAGGGGCGGCATGCGCTCCGCGGCTAGCACCGCAACCGGCTCCGCGGCTGACCCCCCGGCTGACCCCCTGGCCGACTCCGCGACCGGTTCCGCGACCGGTTCCGTGGCCAAAGGGCTGCACCTGCTGGGGGCGGTGACCCTCGGGACCGCCACTGCCCTGCTCGACCTGGTCTTCCTCCTGCCGGCGCTGCCGTTCACCCGCCGCGGCGCCGTCCGGGAGGCGGCCCGGCGGCTGGCCGTACTGGAGGCCCGCCGCCTGCGGCTCGACCCGGCCGTCCTGGGACTCGACGCGGTCCGCGCCGACGGGCGGGAGCTGTGCTACCTGGCGGCCAGGGCGCCGGTGGGCCTCCTCGGCGGCCTGGTCACCGCCTTGCTGGGCGTCGGCGGCGGGGTGGCCGGAGCCCTGGCCTGGTCGTGGGGAAGGGGGCGGCCGTTCGACGGCATGCTGCCGACCGCGCCGCTGCTGGCCTACGCCGCCCTGGGAGGGACGGTGCTGCTGTTCTTGAACCTGTCGGGCCTGGTGGGCGTGCACGCGCTGGAGCGGCGGCTGGCGCAGCGCATGCTCGGTCCCGACCCCACCGAGGCGCTGCGGCGCCGCATCACCGAGCTGGCCGAGAGCCGCGCGGGGGTGCTGCTGGCCGTCGACGCCGAACGGCGCCGGATCGAACGGGACCTGCACGACGGGCTGCAGCAGCGGCTGGTGGCGCTGTCCATGCTGGCCGGGCGGGCCCGCCGGGGGCGGCCCGAACTGCTCACCCAGATACACGAGCAGGCGCAGCAGGCGCTGGGCGAACTGCGCGAGGTGGCCTGGCGGGTCTACCCGTCGGGGCTGGACGCGCTCGGGCTCGCCGACGCGCTGGCCGGTGTGGCCGAGCGTGCCGACATCCCGGTCAAGGTCGTGTGCGAGCTGCCCGCGCGCCCGCCGGCGGCGGTGGAGACGGTGTCGTACTTCGTGGTCAGCGAGGCGGTGACCAACGCGGTCAAGCACGCCCGCGCGACCGCTGTCACCGTCGAGGTCCGCGAGCATGGCAGCATGGTCGTCGTGCGCGTGCGGGACGACGGTGCGGGCGGAGCGGATCCGGCGGGCGGCGGCCTGTCCGGGCTGGCGCGGCGGGTGGCCGCGCTGGACGGCCGCTTCACCGTGGACAGTCCCGCCGGCGGACCCACCACGATCACGGCGGAGCTGCCGTGCGCGTGATCCTGGCCGAGGACTCCACCCTGCTCCGCGAGGGCCTCGTGCGGCTGCTGGAGGAGGAGGGCCACGAGGTGCTCGCCGCCGTCGGCGACGGTCAGGCGCTGCTCGGGGCGGTCGCGGCGCAGGAGCCCGACGCGGTCGTCGTGGACGTGCGGATGCCGCCCACGCACACCGACGAGGGACTGCGCGCCGCCCTGGAGATCAGACGCCTGCGGCCGCACGTGAAGGTGCTGGTGCTGTCGCAGTACGTGGAGAAGAAGTACGCCACCGAGCTGATGAGCGGGGACATCGACGGCGTCGGCTACCTGCTCAAGGACCGGGTGGCGCAGGTCGGCGACTTCCTGGACGCGCTGGAGCGGGTGGGCGCCGGGGGCACGGCCTTCGACCCGGAGGTGGTGCGGCAGCTCCTGGCCCGCACCAGCCACGCCGACCCCCTGGCCCGGCTGACCGCCCGGGAGCGCGAGGTGCTGGAGCTGATGGCGCAGGGCCTGACCAACGCCTCGATCGCCCAGACGTTGCACGTGTCGCAGAGTGCGGTGGAAAAGCACGTCAACGCGCTGTTCGACAAGCTGTCGCTGTCCCACACCGCCGGCTACAGCCGCAGGGTGCTGGCCGTCCTGCGCTACCTCGGCTCCTGAGGCCGTACGGCTCCCGCGCGGTCCGCGGAGGCGCCGCCCGCCCGGCGCGCCGGACCGCGTGGCCGGCGGATCGCGATGCCGGTGAAGGACGGGTGGGCGCGGGTGCCTCGCGCGCCCTGCCCGGGACGGGAGGGCCGCTGCGCGACCGGCCCCGTCAGGCGCCGCTCCGCGGGACGGCTCCCTCCTGTGCGGTGGTCCCCTCCTGCGCGGCGGGCCGCTTCCGCCGGCGGGACAGCCACTTCCGCTCGACCTCCGCCTCCAGGTCCACCCCGTGGTGGCGGGCCAGCAGCAGGACGTGCGAGAGGACGTCGGCGAGTTCGGCGCGGAAGCACGCCTCCAGTTCGTCCGGCGAGTGCCCCTTGTCCCGGGCCTGCCCGGCGCGCATGAGGAACGCCTGGGTCAGTTCGCCGGCCTCCTCCTGGAGCTTCAGGAGGAACCAGGTGCCGTCCCGGGTGATGCCGTGCCTGCGGGCATAGGCGTCCGACACGGCCTCGACCTCGTCCATGAGCCACCGCACGTCCATGGCCGGGAGTGTAGGCGGGCGCGGCGGCCGCGTCCGGCAGTCGCGCCGCTCGCCCCGTCCGCCCGGCCGTACGGAGCGCTCAGCCGTGCAGGGCGGAGCGGCGCACCCGGCTCATGCCGGGGACCGGGAGCATGCCGAAGCGCTCGTAGTACGGCTGGAGCGGCGCCTCGCAGAGCAGGTCGACCGAGTAGAGGTGGTCGGTTCCCTCCAGGATCCGCCGCATCAGCTCGCTGCCGATGCCCCGGCCCTGGTATTCGGGCAGGACCTCCAGCCAGGGGATGTAGGCGGTCAGGACCCCGTCACTGATCATGTTGACGAAGCCGACGACGCGGTCCGTCCCGTCGTCGATCGCGACGACCGCGCGGTGGCTGCCGCGCAGGACCGCCAGGTGCTGCTCGGGGGAGGCCGGGCGGGGCCAGCCGACGAAGAAGCCCCGCAACCGGTCCGCGCTGAGTGTGCCGACGGCGTCGGTGTAGTGGATCACACCTGCATTCTGGCAATGCCCGGGGCGTTCCGGAGCGTCCGGAGGCTCCACGAGCGTCCCCGGGCGCTCCGGAGCGTCCCAGTGCGCCCGGAGGTTCCACGAGCGTCCCCGCGAGCCCGGCGGAAGGCGCCCACGGAGTCCGCGGTGCACGCCGTAGCCGCCGTACGGCGCGCACCGGCGCGGCTCACGCGCCGCCGAGGTCCTTGAAGGTCTCGGTGACCTGGCGGAGCAGCGGGCCGTGCTGGTCGCCCCGGGTCTCCAGGGTCCAGGTGAGGATCTGGTGGAAGTCCTGCGCGCCCTCCACGAACGTCACCCAGTAGACGATCTTGACGCCCTGGGTGGAGGCGTGCAGCTCGTACTGGCGGGCCGGGGCGCCGTTGACGAACAGCGACTGGGGCCGGCCGAGGACGGGGTTGTCCAGCTTCGTCTGCATCTGCTCGGTGATGAGCTTGGCGTAACCGTCGAGGTCGAAGTCGAAGTTCGCCTGGGCCTCGCTGATCACCATCAGGTACTGCTCGTTCCTCGTGTTGCCCTGCTGGACCGTGGCGCCGTCCAGCAGCTGCAGCCTGGTCCAGTCACGCGGAACGGTGATCTCGCTCTTGCCGTCGGTGGCCTTGACGAGCCGGCCGTCGGTGAGCGGAGCGGATGACTCCTGCGGGGCCGAGGTCTCCGCGGGCGCCGACGAGGTCTCCGTGGGCTCCGACGAGGGCTCGGTGGAGGCCGGGGCCGAGGAAGCGCCGGACGTCCGGTCCGAGGAGGCGGTCTTGCTGCCGGAGGAGTCGCCGATCAGGGCGAGCACCGCCACGAGGGCGACGACGACCACGGTGGCCGCCCCCGCGATCCACGGCCAGACGGGCTTGCGCTTGGGCGGCCCGGCCGGCGGGGGGTACCAGCCGCCGGGAGCCGTCTGCTGGCCCTGCGGGTTGTACGGCTGGCCGTACGGCGGCTGCTGGCCGTACGGCGGCTGGGGCTGGCCGTAGGGCGGCTGCTGCCCCTGACCGGCTCCGTAGGGCGGCTGCTGCTGGCCCTGGCCTCCTCCGTAGGGCGGCTGCTGGGGCTGGCCCTGCGCGCCGTACGAGGGCTGCTGCCAGGAACCGGCGGGGGGCTGCCCGGGCCCGGCGGGGGGCTGCTGGCCTTGGGGATCTTGGGGAGATGGTGGAGGCCACATGAGCGTCAGCGTTCCCTTTGTCAGTTTCTGGAGCTTCCTTTGAGGATAAGCGCCCGCTGGCATCGGGATGGTCGCGATAACGGCACAACCGGCCCGCCACCGCGGGCCGGGCCCGCCGGCGGCTCCGGGGAACCGCCGGCGGCGGCGTCTCAGCGGTACACGCGCGGGTCGGCCTGGAGCGGGCGCGCCAGCCGCACGGTGATGAACTCGTTGTCGTCGGGCCTGCCCGGGTTGCGGCCGGAGGAGAACGGGAAGTTGTTGTCGTCCAGGACGCCCAGGGTCCGGTCGTCGAGGATCACGACGTCCTCGATCGTCTGGAACGGGAACCGGAAGGTCTCCCCGAACCCGCCCAGGCGGCGCGGGTTCGCCAGGTCGAGCAGGTCGGCGACCAGGGTCTTGCCGAGGTCCTTCCTCCGCAGGTCGATCAGGTAGATCTTCTTGGTCTTCGCCGCGTCGCCCTGGAGGTTGTCGCGCTCGATGACCAGGAACCGGTTCCGGTCCACCGCGATCATGTCGCCGATCGCGTTGTCGGCGCCGTCCAGCGTGTAGGTCCAGCGCTTGCCGGTGTAGACCCGCCGGCGCAGGTCGAACTCGTTGATCCGCAGGGTCCCGGCCGGGTCGCCGGAGACGGTGCCCTCCAGCATCGGGTAGAGCCGGCGGCCGTCGACCGAGCGGGCCATGCCCTCGAAGCCCTTGCTCCGGCCGAGGGTGGGCTCGGCGCCCTCCAGGAACGGGTTCTCCGGCGCCTTCACGTCCGGCAGCGGGACCGGTGCCTCCAGCAGCCTGCCGGAGGGCGAGACGTGCAGCAGGAACGGGCCGAACTCGTCGCCGATCCAGTAGGTGCCGTCAAAGGCCCGCACGATCGACTCCACGTCGAAGTCGGCGCCCGTCAGCTTCCGGTCCGCGCGGGTCAGCGGCCAGGTCACGTGGCCGTCCGGGTCGCTCAGGTCGAACCCGCCCAGCACCCGGACCGTGCCCCGGCGGAAGTCCGGCTTGATCCGGTGCACGCGGAGCAGGAAGTCGGCGCTGTTGGCCTTGCCGCCGTAGCCGTTGTCGGACAGCACGTCGAAGGTGCCGTCGCCCCGGCGCACGATGCCGCTGAACCCCTGCACGGGCTGCCCGGCGAACGGCGGGGTGACGCCGTTGACCGGCTCCGTGCCGAGCTGGGAGCCGGACGGCTCGCTGCCCGGCACGAACGTCAGCGCGGGCAGTGAGGCGAAGCCGGTCAGCGTGGCCCGGCCGAAGTCCCCGTGACCCCCGTGACCGCCGTGACCGCGGGCCGCGGCGTCGGTGCCGGGGTCGGCCGTGGCCGGGGTGGTGAGGGCGAGGGAGAGCACGGCTGCGCCGACCGCGGTGGCAAGACGTCGTTTCATGGCGGGAACGCTAGGAGCCGGGGATGAAGCGCCGGACAACGCCGGATGTCCGTTCGCAAGCCGTACCCGAATGTCGTGCAACAGAACGGGACCCCGGTACGTCCCTGGTTCTGTGGAGTTCGCAGATTTCGTCGCCGCGCGGGGACGCGCGTTGTACCGGTACGGCTACGTCCTCACCGGCAACGCCGAGGACGCGGCCGACCTGACGCAGGAGGCGCTGATGCGTCTGGGGAAGGCGTGGTCCCGGGTTCGCAGGCGGGACGACCCGGAGGGGTACGTGCGCACGACGATGGCGCGCCTGCACATCAGCACCTGGCGGAGGCTGCGCCGGGAGCGTCTGGTCGCGCAGGTGCCCGAGACGGCCTACACCGACGGCGGTCTCGACGGCGACGAGGGCCTGTGGCACGAGGTGGGGGCTCTGCCGCCCAAGCAGCGGGCGGTCCTGGTCCTGCGCTACTACGAGGGCCTCCCGGACGAGGAGATCGCCGATCTGCTCGGCATCTCGCGGGGCACGGTGCGCAGCCAGGCCGCCCGCGCGCTCGACAAGCTCAGGGTGCGCAGGGCGGATCCGGGCGCGGCGCGGTCCCGGGCGGAGGATGCGGCCCAGGGCGCGGCCGGGGTGGATTCGGTGAACGGCATGGGGACGGGGCGGGTGCGATGAACGACAGGAACGAGGCGGACCTCGTCCGGGTTCTGGCCAGGGCGGCGGAGACGGCGCCCGAACCGGCGGCGGACCTGCTGGAGACGGTCCGGAGGCGCCGTGCGCGGCGCGTGCGCAGGAGCGTCCGGTCGGCTCTGGCGGTCGCCGCGGTGATCGCGGTCACCGCGGGCGGCGCGGCGGTGATGAGGGGGGCCCTCTCCGGCGGGGGCGGAGAGGGCCCGGTCCTCGGCGACGCCCCGGTGACGGCCGTTCCGGAGAGGACGGAGCGCTCCAGCCGCGCCCCCGAACCCGTCCGGGTGGGGATACGGCCGGCCGCGGAGGTCTGGCCGCAGGCGGTGTCGACGATCCCGGCCAAGGCGCCGGACGGCTGGAGCTACCGCCCGGTCACCGCGCTGAGCGCCACGGAGCTGCTGCTGACGGCCCTGCCGTCCTTCGAGAAAGCGGGCCGGCTGGAGGTCTACGACACCGCGAGCGGGAGTCGTACGGTGCTGACCGACATGCCCGGCCCGCCCGGGGTGAAGGGCTACTTCCCGCAGAGCGTGGAGGTCGGGGCCGAGAACATCGTGTGGTACGGCATGAGCCCCAACGACGGCGCCGGCTGGGCCGACTTCTGGGTCGTGCCCCGGTCGGGCGGTACGGCACGGCGGATCGGCGAGGTCACCGGCGCCCCGGCCGAGGTGGACGCCATCGGGGTCACCGCCGACTCCGTCGTCTGGTCGGTGCGCGCGGGCGGGGTCTACCGCATGCCGCTGGGCGGCGGGACCCCGGAGCGGATCGAGGGCACCGACGGGCTGCACCTGCTGTCCTGGCCGTGGGCCGCCGACGTCGGCGAACGGGACTTCCAGAAGACGCAGGGCAGGCTGGTCAACCTGGAGACGGGTCAGGTCACCGAGGTGAGGGCCCCGGAGGGGGCGACCACGTTCCGGTGCGGCCCGCAATGGTGCTTCGGCGGAGGGGACAGCGAGGCCGACAGGGCCGTCGTGGAGCGGGTGGACGGCTCGCGGCGCGGCGTCCTGCCCGGTCTGCACGCCCGGGGCGGGCACCTCCTGCTCGCCCGGGACGTCGGGCTCTTCGCCGTCTCCGGCGTGGTGGGCCGGGACGAGCGGGGGGAGGAGGTCGAGGACCCGGCCGCTCCGGTGGCCGCGCTGTACGACCCGGCCACCGGGGCCCTGGCCGGGATCGGGAATCGCGACGGGCGAGGGAACGGCGGCTACGGGCTGGGGGTCTCCTCCTCGCCCAGCGCGGTCGTCTACTGGGACGCGGGCATCAGGACCGTGGAGAGGTGCGAGACGGGGAGCGGCAAGGCGGTCCCGCGGCCCTCGGGCACGGCGGGGCGGACCGACGAGAGCGTCCTGTGCGGGGCGGTCGAACAGGGCGGAGGGAAGGAACTCACAGTCGTGAACCTTCTCGCGATCCCCGGAACCGAATAAAGTTCCAGACATGAGGATCTTCTCGAACATCCAGGAACTCAAGGCCGCCGTCGGCGAGCACCTCGGCCACACCGGGTGGCGGACCGTGACCCAGGAGCAGGTGGACCTGTTCGCCGACGCCACCGGTGACCACCAGTGGATCCACGTCGACACCGAGGCCGCGGCCAAGGGCCCGTTCGGCGGGACCATCGCCCACGGCTACCTGAGCCTGTCGCTGCTGCCGTCGTTCATGATGGAGCTGTTCCGGGTGGAGGGCCTGGCCATGGGCATCAACTACGGGCTCGACAAGGTCCGCTTCCCCACTCCGGTCCCGGTCGGCGCGCGGGTGCGGGGCGGGGCCGAGCTCGTCGACCTCAAGGGCACGCCCTCGGGCTACCTGTCGAAGATGAAGATGACGGTCGAGGTCGAGGGGCAGGCGAAGCCCGCCTGCGTCGCCGAGACGCTCTCCCTGTACGTGCCGGCGGGGAACGCCTGAGACTCCTCCCGGCGACCGGCGACCGGCGACCGGCGACCGGCGACCGGCGACCGGCGACCGGCGGTGGGCGGCGGTGGGCGGCCGGTGATCCGGCGGCCCGTCGGCGCAGGGGACGACGGTCCGTTTCAGGACTCCTCGGCGAGCTCCTGGGCGAGGATCGCGGCCTGGACGCGGCTGCGGAGACCCAGCTTGTTCAGCACCCGGCTGACGTGGGTCTTCGTGGTCGCCTCCGCCATGTCCAGCTCGCGGGCGATCTCCGCGTTCGACATCCCCCGCCCGATGCACGCCAGGACCTCCCGCTCGCGCGGCGTCAGGCCCGCCACCTCCCGGGCGTCGCGCCGCGGCACGGACGACCGGAACGCCGAGATCAGCCGCCGGGTGACCGCGGGCGAGATGAGGCCCTCGCCCCGGGCCACCACCCGGACGGCCTCGACCAGCGCGTCGGCGTCGGTGTTCTTCAGCAGGAACCCGGCCGCTCCGGCGCGCAGCGCCCCGAAGACGTACTCGTCCACGTCGAAGGTGGTCAGGATCAGCACGTCGGTGATCCCGCTCAGCTCGCGGGTGGCCGAGATCCCGTCCAGCCTCGGCATCCGGATGTCCATCAGCACCACGTCCGGCCGGGCCGCCAGCGCCATGGCCACCGCCTCTTCGCCGTCCGAGGCTTCGCCGACGACCTCGATGTCGTCGTGGCCGCCGAGGATCAGGGCGATCCCGGCGCGCACCGCCGCATGGTCGTCGGCGATCAGGACGCGGATGGTCACGACTCCTCCTCGGTGGGGAGCACGGCGGGATGCCGCACGGACGAGGTACCCGGCTCCTCGGTGGGCAGTACGGCGTGCACCCGCCAACCGGCGCCGGCGTGCGGCCCGGCGTCCACCCGGCCGCCGACGAGCGCGGCACGCTCCCCCATGCCGATGAGGCCCGCCCCCGCCCCGGGCAGGCCGGGCGCGGTCCCGTCGGCCGGGTTGTCCACGGTGAGCACGACCTCGCCGGGCCGGTAGGAGATCACGGCCTCGGCCGTCCTGCCGCCGTGCTTGAGGGCGTTGGTCAGAGCCTCCTGGAGGATCCGGTAACCGGCGAGGTCCACCGGGGCGGGCAGCTCCCGGGGTGCGCCGTCGACGCGGAGCCGTACCTCCAGGCCCGACTCGCGGGCCCGCTCCACCAGCCGGTCGGCCTCGGCCAGCCGGAGCCGGGTCGCCTCGACCTCCTCGCCCTCCTGCCGGAGCAGCCCGATCATGGAGCGCATCTCGGCCATCCCCTGGACGCTGTTCTCCCGGACGGACTCCAGCACCTGCCGCACGACCCGCCCCTCCAGGTCCTTGCGGGAGAGCACGGCCGTGGACTGGATGGCGATCGCGCTGAAGTGGTTGGCGATCACGTCGTGCAACTCCCGGGCCATCCGGGCCCGCTCGGCCTGCACGGCCGTCTTCCGGTCCAGTTCCGCCAGCCGCGCGACCTGCTCGGCCCGGAGCCGCTCGGCCGCCGCCTGGTCCTCGTGCTGCCTGATGATCATCGCGGTGCTGACGGGGGTGAACCCGACGAGACCGATCTGGATGAGCGCGACGGCGAAGAGCGCCAGATCCCGGGCGATGAACCCGGCCGCCGCCCCGCCGACGACGGCGATGACCGAGGTGATGACGAGCATCGGCCGGCCCAGCCGGCGCGGGCCGTACCGGACCGCCGCGTAGAGGTTGTCGGTGACGATCAGCACGGTACCCAGGGACGGGCCCACGGCCAGGTCCGCGGCGAACGCCGCCACCCCGAGCCCGAGCGCGAGCAGCGGGCGGATCCGCCGTACGGCGACGCCCGCGCAGGCGAGCAGGAGCGGCCCGGCGAGCAGGTGCGCGGGAACCCCGCGCTGCACGTAGGATCCGGCGGCGAGCAGGACCGCACCGACGGCGAAGCACAGCACGGCCGCCAGCGCGTCATCCCGTCTCATGGATCCCATCCCACCACCTCCGGGACGGTCGCTCCGCCGCCCCCCGGTACGGCCTGGCCGTACATCCAAGGATGTACGCGGGTTCGTCAGCGGTGACGATGCCGGGCACGGACCGGCCGGGTGATCCTGGAACCATGGTTCTGGCAGTGATCGTCGCCTGTGAGATCGGTTTCTGGGTCCTCCTCGCCCTCGGGCTGGCCGTGCGCTACCTGTGGGGCGGGAAGCGGCTGAGCACCGTCCTGCTCCTGGGCGTGCCGCTGCTCGACGTGGTCCTGCTGGTCACCGCCGTGATCGACATGCGGGGCGGGGCGCAGGCGAGCTGGCAGCACGGCCTGGCCGCCGCCTACCTCGCTTACTCCGTCGTCTTCGGCCACCGGACCCTGAAGTGGGCCGACGCGAAGTTCGCCCACAGGTTCGCCGGAGGTCCGCAGCCGTGGCGCCCCCCGGCGGGCGGCATGGCCCGGGCCCGCTACGAGTGGGGCCTGTGGATCAGGATCGTCCTCGCCTACGGCATCGCGTGCGCCGTGCTGTACGGCCTGATCCTGATGGTGGACGACCCCTCCCGGACGGCGGCCCTGACCGAGTTCATGGCCGGGGCGTCGAAGATCCCGCTCATCGCCCTGATCTGGCCGCTGAGCTACACGCTGTTCCCGAAGAAGGCCGGGCCCGAGGACTCCGCCCGCTCCGGCCGCTCCGGCCGGGAGCTCCGGGACGCCGACTCCCGGGTGTGACGCCGGGACCTCCCGGGTGCGATCCCCGGAGGACTCCGGATGTGATCCCAGGCCCGGAGTGTGATCTCAGGGGCCGTCGGATGTGATCGCAGAACGCCGGGCCCGCACGCGCTGCGGGTCCGGCGTCCTGTCCTTCTCTCCGTTCTCCTCCGGTCTCCACCGTGTGCGCGGCCTCCCGGTCCTCGTCGCCGCTCCGGTACGGGTGTCCACGGCTCAGTTCCCCCGGGCGTACGCCAGGATCGCGAAGACCAGACCGGCCAGGGAGATCAGCGCGGCGAGCGAGGGGAGCGGCCAGCGGCCCCTCTCCAGCGCCCGGATGCGCCCCTCGTGGTCGCTGACGTCCTCGATGACGGAAGCCACTTTCGCGTCGACGTGCTCGATCTTGGCCGTCTGCCGGTGGACCTTGCCGCCCACGGACTTGAGCTCGTCGTAGAGCTCGCGGACTCCGATCATCATCGGACCAAGGGGATCGGTTCGCATCGGGACTCCTTGGGGCAGGTTGGGACAGTTACAATGGATTATCTGTCGTTAGTTGTCTTGTGTTACCGGTTTTCTCTGTATTGTTTCCTTTGACCTGCCATTACCTGTCCTGTATGAAGAAGGTGTGTCATCCATGAGTGAGCGTGAGACGCCACGCGGGCGTCTGACGCGTCTGATGACCGAGCGGCGGGACGAGCTCGGGCTGTACTGGAACGACGTGGCCGAGCGGGCAGGGCTCACGAAGGAAGGGCTGCGGACGGTCAGGGCCGGGGTCGGCACGATGCGGCCGCCGACCAAGCGCGGCATCGAGACGGCGCTCCAGTGGGTGCGGGGCAGCGTGGACCGGGTCCTCGACGGCGGAGACCCCGTCCCCCTGGAGTCCGCGGGCACGGCTCCGTCTCCGGCCGGTCCGTCCGCGCTGGGATCCGCCGCGGCCGCTCCGGCCTCCGCGGCCGCCGGCACGGTGCGCGAGGCCGCCGGTGCGGGCGTCGACGCCGAGGCGCTCCGCGCGTACCTCGACATCTTCCGCGAGACCGGCCGCCGGACCGGGCGGACCCTCGGGGACATGCTCGTCGCGGGCGGATACGCCTCTCCTCAGGACCTCGCGCTCACCCTCCGCCGCCCCGACCCCGTGGTCGAGGAGCTCGAAGGCGACCCCGGACTGCCCGACGAGGTCAAGCAGCGGATCCTGGAGGGCTACCGCGCGCTGCGCCGGGAGATCGCCGAATCCCTGCGCAGACCGGACTGACCCGCTCGGCCGTGCGGATACGCCGTCCGGAGCGCGGTCGTGCTCCCGTCGCCTCGTGCGGAGCGGTGATCAATTATTGGCTCAAGCACCCTCATGGGGTCTGGTAGAGTTCTCTCTGTCGCCGGTCACCTCGGTGAGCGGGACGGCAAGCGGCCGTAGCTCAATGGATAGAGCATCTGACTACGGATCAGAAGGTTAGGGGTTCGAGTCCTCTCGGCCGCGCCACATGAAGGCCCAGATCATCAGCTGATGACCTGGGCTTTCTTGCGTTCCGGATCAGTCGCCGGTGTCCGGCTGTGTCCGGTCGTCGTCCGTTGACTCTGGTTGATCGTGCCGAATGCGTGCCGAAGTCCGGCGATGGTGAGGCTGTCTCTGGATCGATGATCATGATTCCGCCTCGCCCGAAGCTGCGGTTTGCGCAGCGAGTCGGCCGACTGAAGATCGGGGTTACCTGACGGCTGACATGCCCGTTTAGGCTGACCTCCGC
The DNA here is from genome assembly GCF_039534085.1 of Planomonospora alba. Classification (NCBI taxonomy): domain Bacteria; kingdom Bacillati; phylum Actinomycetota; class Actinomycetes; order Streptosporangiales; family Streptosporangiaceae; genus Planomonospora; species Planomonospora alba. The sequence continues at coordinate 13,054 of NZ_BAAAUT010000059.1, read as the reverse complement.
TTCGCTTTCCCTGCGGGTGCGCTCTAGACCAGGGATGCGTTAAGATTACTTGGAAGCATGTGTAGGCGTCGCTGGTAGAGAGCTGACATCTCTCCACCAAACAACGCCTGCACAACAGACTCGGCCTACGATGGGGCCGATCCCGACTCTTTAAGCACCCCTACATTATCACATCCATTTAGCGCATGTACTTAGCGCCGAAGGATGGCGTTAGGGCAGCTCGTCAAGGGCTTCGGCTCGGGATCTGCTCCATCAGGGCCTGACCCAATGATGGAGGTAACCACCATGTTCGATCACCTAGCAGACGGCTCGGAGGTGCTGAGGGCGCTGCTTCTCACGATGCTCTCCTCCGATCAGCACCCCGTAGTCCCGATCGTGCTGTCCCTGGCACTCCTGTGGGCCGCGCTCCGCGCACTCCGCCTCCTGATCGCTCGCATCCGGCGGTACATCAGTACCCTTCGACCCGAGCAGAGCCGGATCGAACTCCAGTGGCGGCGCCTGGGGATCAACTTCGGGACCCCGCCCGTGTAATCCCTGCGGAGAAACAGCGAGCTGGCAGCGCCCCGTCTCGGCGGGACGCTGCCAACGCGGATCAAGAGAACGGGCCAGGGAGCAGAAAAGCCACAGGGCACTCGCCTAGGGGACTTCGGTGTTGCCCCTTGGCCCTCTCTTGCTTCCTGGTCCGAGTACCTCACTGATCCGGCGCATGGAGACCTCGTCCTGACCGACGAGACACTTGGCGTAGGTGCGCAAGAGCACTTCCACGCTGTTGCCCGCCCACTCGGCCACCTGCTTCGGTGAGACGCCCGCGTTGAGCCAGGTGGACAAGCACGCGTGCCGGAGGTCGTAGACACGCTTGGCCAGTGGTGAGGTGTACTCCTCCGGGCTGAAGGCGGTGCGGCGTGCCTTGTCCCAGACGCGTCGGATGGTGCTGGTGGCCAGCACGCCACCGTGCGCGCCGTAGAAGATCCGTCCGTTCGGACCGGCGCCGAAGGTCTTGAGGTGCTCGCCCAGGATGGTCACGAGTTCGGGAGCGCACGGGACCGGGCGGCTCTCACCCTCGGGACGATGCTTCAGGCCGCGGTCGTCGCGCTGCTCGCCGGTGTCGGTCCACTCCCTGCCCGCGTCCGGGGTGGCTCTGCTGAAGTACAGCTCACCCCAGACGCCCGGAGCGTCCGGCAGGGTCAGGTTCTTCTCACGGAGGTTGACGGCCTCCTCGGGACGCAGGCCGGCGAAGTAGATAACGGCGAAGAACGGCATGAGCAGGGGGCCGCTCGGCTTCTGCTCTTGTACGGCTTGCAGCAGGGCGCGAGCCTGGTCCGGGTTGACGACGGATCGCCGGTCCACTTGTGAGGTGGTCTTGGCCGCCTTCCACTTCAGGTCGGGGATGGGATTCCTGCTCAGGAGCTTCATCTCCACGGCGTAGGCCATGGCATTGGACAGGATGGTCCGGTGCTTGCGGGAGGTGCTCGCGGCGGCCCGCTTGCCGTCGAGCCGGGACGTGGCAGCGTTGAGCAGCGCTCGCGCGGTGGCGGGCGTCATGAGCGCGGAAACCGGCAGGCTGTTGCGCATCACCCACGCCAGGACATCGGCCGTCCGCTCTGGGCAGTCCTTGCGTTCCTTGGTGTTGAACCCCCACCGGCGGAGCGCGGTCCGGATCTCCTTGGCGCTGTAGGGACCTGCCGTGTCGTTCAACATCGCGGGCGTGGCCAGGGCCAGCGCGTAGGCGATGCCGGCACGGTGCTTGGCGGAGGCGTCCTTCCACTTCATGTCCACATATGCACAGGCGAAGTCGTACCAGTTCATTTCCTGGCGGTCCGCGCGGCTCCACGAGACCGGCTCTCCAGTGAGTAGGCTGAACGCCTCGCCCTTTCGGGTAGCGGTCTGAATCTCGCTGCGGAAGGCGTCCGCCTGGGCGGCCTTTCGGAACGGCCTTTTCCAGGGCTTGTCCCCGGTCTTCCACCTCACGGTGTAGGTGGTGACCCGCGCACCCTTGTAGATCTCCGTCTTGTAGACGCGCACGTTGTAGGTGATGTCCTTCATCAGGCGGCGTCCTCCAGGCTGGTCAGCCAGCGGTCGTAGTCGGTGCGGCGGATGCGCAGGTCACCGTTGGGCAGCTTCAGGCAGCGCGGGGCGCGGCCCTTGGCGCGCCAGTCGTAGAAGGTGGATCGGGAGATGCCGAGTTCGGCGCAGAACTCGGCGACGGTCAGGGGCTTTCCGGCGGCGGTGGCCATGGGTGGGCGTGTCCTTCCGGGTTCCGTGATCGGTGGCAGAACGGCTCCGGCGGCGGGGCGTGAAGACGTGGGTTTCGAGCGCGTGGGGCCGATTTCGAGGGGGGTAGCCGTCCCAGCCGTCCCAGGCTCGTTTCCGCAGGTCAAGCCCGGGACGGCTTTTTCGGTGGGACGGCTCAAGCCGTCCCAGGGATCGGAGCCGTCCCGCTCTGACCTGCACTGATGACGCTGGGACGGTTGGGACGGCTACCCCTGGCGAACGGCAGCACGTCACCCTCCGGAGGGGGCTCGACGGTCGGGCAGTAGCGCGCCCAGGCGTCGAGGAAATCGGCCCGCTGGTAGCCCTTGGCCTGGGTGCCGTCGGGGAAGCGGATGTTGGCCGATCGGATCTCGTACTCGCGCAGGATCGCGCCCAGCTTCATCGCGGTCAGGCCGGCCGGTCCGTAGCTCGCCCAGGGCGCTTCCGGATCGGCCTTGAGCCGCTCCAGCAGGACGGCGGTGGGAAGGGCGGTGTCGGGGCCGAAGGCGGTGCGGCAGTCGGCCAGCAGCCGCACGCGGGTGGAGGTCTCGCCGTTGTCGTCGGCTTCGGCGGTCAGAGCCAGGACGGCGGCGCGGGCGCGGTCGGGCCAGTGCCCGCCGGCGTGGTCGGCGACCGCCACGAGGGGTTCCCAGGTGTCGGCGGCACGATCTTCCACCGGCATGGCGGGTTCGGCCTGCTCCAGGGTGGCCAGGTCGGCGCGCAGCCACGCGGCGAGGTCGTCGGCGAGCCGGCGCAGCGGCGGCCGGTCGCGGCGGTGCCGGTAGGGGGCGACGCTCTCACCGGGGCCGCGGCGGCGCATCCGGACGACCACGGCGCGGTCTTCGATGGTGTCGGGCATGGCGCCGATCCCGGCGAGCGCGGCCATGGCGAAGGTGGGGATGGACTCCACGCGGTTGGCGTTGGCGTCGTAGCGCTTGGCGGGCCGGTTGCGCTGGTGGCCGGCGTTGAGCAGTCCGCGCAGGTCCTCGTTGCCGTCGGCCTTGGGGCCGAAGATGGTGTCGGCCTCGTCCACGAGCATGGTCGGCGGGTCCTCGGTGATGGAGCGGTAGACCGCGGCCGGGGTGGAGTTGACGGTGATGAACGGGTTGTGACAGCACGCCTCCACCACATCGAGCAGGCGGGACTTGCCGCAGCGCTTCTCGGGGGCGCGGATCACCAGCCGGGGGGCGTGCGCCCAGGCGGGTTGGGCGTGGGTGGCGGCGATCCACAGCGTGACGGCCCAGGCGGCTTCGGGGGTCGGCAGGATCACGTACCGGGTGAGGGCGGCCAGCAGGGCGTCCAGCAGGGCCGCGCCGCGTCCGGCGGACGTGGTGGGCGGGTTCATGGCATCGGCTCCCATGGGGGTGGTTGAGGCGGTCATGCGGCGACCGTCCGGGGACGGCGGGCGCCGTTCTTGAGCCCGGAGGCGATGGTGAGGCGGGTCTCGGCGGGGCTCAGCCCGATGGCGACCCCTCCCTGTCCAAGCAAGGTGGTGACCTCGCTCTCATCGAGCGCGCCACCGGCGACGAGTTGGCCCAGGGCGGTGGCGGCCAGGTACAGGGTGCGGTTGCGCTCCCCGACCGGTGCGGCGGTCAGGCGCTCCAGTTCGCCGGTGATCGCGGCCCGCAGGAACGCGCCGCGCCGGTCAGAGGGCAGGGCCAGGCGCACCGGCTGGGGCGCCGGTCGGGGCGGGGGGACAAGCAGCTTGGACAGGAAGGGGGGCAGCGGGGCGGGGGTGGGCGCGTGGATCACCTCGTAGGTTCCGGTGCCGTCCGGGCGGTCCACGAAGCTGCCCGGACCGAGCACGTAGCCGCCGTGCGCGCGGGTGTCGATCAGCCAGCCCAGCCCGTTGCCCTTGTCGCTTTCGGTGTTGCGCAGTTCCACCCCGTCCGGCGCGGCGAAGTACAGATGCAGGCCGCCCCGGCGGGTCCGCACGGTGAACGTCTCGAAGGGGAAGGGCTGGCTGGCGCGTTCGCAGATGACGGCCAGCACGTCCGCGCCGTCGTTGACGCCCGGCAGGTCCCAGGAGGGCGGTGGGCGAAGCCCTTCCTTCTCGTCGTGCTTGGGGGTGTCGAGGTCGATCACGACCAGGTTGGACGGGCCGCAGGCGATGCCGATGTTGTACGGCACCCGCGCCCACCACGCGCGGATGGTGGCGGGGTCGGTGGTGGCGTTGGCCTCCCAGTCGGTGAAGCCGCGGGCGGGGGGCTTGTCGGCGACGGCGACGGGGAAGACGTGCCAGCCGCGGGCGGCGGCGGCCAGCGCGTAGCGCAGCTGGTCAGGAGCATTCATGTGGGCTCTCCTTTCAGAACAGGGCCTCGGGGACGGGCACCACACGGGCGCGGGCCCGGCGGCGGGCGGTCAGCAGGCCGGCGTGGCAGGCGTCGCACAGAGTCGTGAAGTCCTCCGCTGGGAGGGTGGCGGCCCGTTCGGGTCGGGTGTCGGTGCGCGGCACGATGTGCAGGGGCCGCTGCAGGGTGTGGGCGACGATGCAGGTGCCGCCGGTGGAGGCGTGGGGGCGCTCGCAGGCGACGGCGGTGCCGGTGCGGCACTGGCAGACGCCGGCCGCGCGAGCGATGAGGTCGGCGTGGCGGTCGCCGGTCATGCCGCCCGCCTTGCCTCGGAGGTGAGGGCGACGGCGACGGCGTGGCCGATGTGCAGGGTGTAGGCGGGCGGGATCGCCTCGGCCAGCTCGCGTCGGTCGTCGGTCCAGTCGATGCCCATCGCGGCCTGCCACTCGGCGACCGAGCCTTTGCCGCCGCCGTCGCCGTAGACGGCGACCATGTCGCCGTCGTGGAAGCGGCCGTGGCGCCAGCCGCGGACCCGGTGCCCGGCATGGCTCGGGTGGGCAGGTTGGGGGACGCTCAGACCGTGCAGCTCGAACTGCCGGTGGCGGAACACGCGCAGGGGCGGGAACATGAGCCCGCACAGCAGCAGGTCGCGGCGCATGCGGGCGCGTCCAATCGGGTTTTCGATGATCCAGGGGCGGCCGGTGGACAGCAGGGCCGCGCGGGTGGCGGCCAGCAGGCTGCGATGGTCAGCCCGGCCCTGGTTGGTGCCGGCGGTCAGAGTGCAGTCGGCCTGACAGGGCGGGCAGGCGCCGATGACGTCGAAGGCGCGGCCGTGCTCGCGCACGAAGGCCAGCGCGTCGCCCTGGTGGAAGGTGAACGGGTAGTTGGGTTGGGGGGCGATGTCGACGCCGGTGACCTCGAACCCGGCCAGGTGGTAGCCCATGGCGGCGCCGCCGGCGCAGCAGAACAGGTCCAGCAGACGCAGGCCGTTGGGCTCACGCTCGGGGAGGAATGGGCGGGCGGTGGAGGGGGTGTTCATGCGGCGTCCCTTTCGGTCTCGGCGAGGAAGGCGGCGGCCAGGGCGGTCTCCAGGCACGCCTTGTGGGTGGGGCGACCCTCGTCGGTGTGGAAGTGCGCGGTCTTCCCGCACGACCAGCACGGGTCCGGGCGCGGCCCGGTGTAGGCCAGGCAGTTGGTGCAGGTGCTCGGGTGCCGGGGCGGGGAGCCGGGGCCGGTGGTGACGCGGATCGTGCAGCACAGCACGCAGCCGGTGCGGTGGTGCAGGACGGGCCGCTTGGTCCAGTCCAGGGCGATGCGGCCGTTGATGAGCCGGTAGCGCTTGCCCTGGTAGGTGACGACCGGCTCGCCGGCGGGCGGGGTCACCGGGTGCCGTCCCGGTGGATGCGGCGGAAGTGGGTGTAGAGCTGCCAGCCGATGCGGGGGCGCATCCCAGTGCCGGAGCAGGCGCGGCAGGTGCGGTTCTTGCCGCCCGGGGCGCATCGGCGGCAGGTGCCCCACGGGGAGATCAGGCACCGGAACAGGTAGCAGAGGGTGACGATCGGTAGGCAGAGTCCTAGCAGGGCGATGGCGGATGCCATGAGGGCCTCCAGGGCCGTTTTCGGGGTTTTCGCAGGTGGCGCTCTAGGCGCTAGGTCGCTGGTAGATCAGCGAATGGGGGTCTAGGCGGGCCTCTAGGTCTAGAGGGGTGAGCCTCTAGACCTAGAGGCGGAACCGGGGTCAGGAACCGGTGCCGGACCTCTTCTTGTCGTTACGCTCGGTGATGGCGTTCAAGATGTCGTCGCGGACGATGCCGATCCGGTTGGCGCCCTTACCGCCGCCGGGCGGGGTGCCCCACACCTGTCCCGTGCGGATGCCGTACGGCTTGAGGGCGTTGGTGAGTTGAGCCGTCTTGGCCGGTCCCTCCTGCTCCGCCCACGGCCCGTAGACGTCGGGCCGCAGTTCGGCAAGCCGGTCCACGACGATCTCGTTCCACACCTTGGCCTCACCCGCGACCAGCACCGCGGCGACGTCGGCCAGCAGGTCATACGCCGGGCCGGTGGCCTCAGGCTGGGCTCCGGCGGCGTGGCCGGACAGCCTGCCCGCCGCGGTGCGCAGGGCATGCGCCCGGTCGGCGATGAGCTGCGTCTGCGGGGTGTCGAGGTAGGCGGCCTTGACCACCTTGGGCATCGGGGTCGCGCCGACCAGATAGCCGGTCCCGGCGTCCCCGCCCTTGCTCGGCGGACCAGGCACGAACAGCGTGGCGCGGATGCCGTTCTGGTAGGCCGACGTGCCCAGGATCATGTCGTTCTCGACCTGGCCGGCCACCCGCAGGCAGAACCGGATGGACACGTTCGCGCTGACGCCGGTGGGCAGGCTCTTCTTGTCCGGCCGCTGGGTGGCCAGGATCAGCACCACGCCCAGGGCACGGCCCAGCTTGATGACGAACTCGGCGTCCTCCCCGGCCTTGGCGCCGTACTCCTCATGCGCGAACAGGTTCTGACACTCGTCGATGATGCACACCAGCGGGTGCAGTCCCAGCGAGCGCCGGTCGGCGATGGCGCGGGTCACCTTGCGGTCCGGGCACAGGTCCGGCGGCAGGCTCTTGAGCACCCCGGCGCGGCGCATGACCTCCGTGCGCAGCAGCGCCAGGGAGGTGGCGGCATAACCGATGGCCTCGTCTTCGATGCCGGAGACGTAGCGGTGGCAGACCTTCTCGTACGGGTCCAGGTCGCCGCTGCCCTTCAGCTCGTGGAACCACGGCTCGGTCGTGACGTCGAGCACCACGCCGGCGGCCAGCTCCCGCACGGAGGCGGTCTTGCCCTGGCCGGGCTGGGAGCCGATCAGCACGTTGTTCTCGATGAGCGGCACCGTGATCAGGCGGCCCCGCGGGTCGTTGCCGAACGGGATGCCCTTGAACACGTCGTGCCCGCCGGCCTTGAGCAGGGGTGATTTGACGATGGTCTTGGACAGGTCCTTGTCGCCCACCCACAGGATCAGGCGCCCCTCGTGGACGGAGGAGTCCCCTTCGGGCCAGATGCAGCCCAGCGGGCGGCGCAGCGCTCCGGACAGTTCCTTGCGCTTGTCCATGACGTCGGTGACGGTCACGCCGTAGGGCAGGTCCACGTCCGCGCGCCAGCCGGGACCCTCGCGGGTGATGGGGGCGACGAAGTTGATGTCGGCCTTGGCGTTGAGCCCGGACACCCCGAGCACGGTCAGCGCGCGCACCACGATGTCGCTGGTGAGCTTCTCCACGCGGGTCGGCAGCACCGCGCGGTCGATCAGCGGCCGGTCCGCCGGGCGCCCGATGACCCCCAGGACGGCCACCGCGACGGCCAGGGCCGACCATTGGGCGGCGGTGGGTGCGGAGGCGACGATGAGGGCGGCGATCAGCAGCGTGACCAGCGCGGCCCCCGACACCCACACCCGCAGCCGCACCCGCGAATCGCGCTGCCGTGACAGCTTCAGGTACGCCTCCGGGTCGGCCTTCTGCACGGCGCTCAGCCGTACCGGCTCGCCCTCCAGGTCGAACGTCCACTTGACCATGCCGGCGATGAGCCGGGCCAGACCGCGCGGGGCGCGCATGCCCAGCCGGGTGGCGTACAGCGGGGTGCGGGCGAGCTGGTAGCCGGTCACGTAGGCGGCGTACTTGCCCGCCCACTTCAGGGTCTCGATCGCCTCGGTGCGCGAGCGCAGCCACAGCGGGACGATCGGGCGGCGGGTGCGGTTCTTCTCCTCCAGTTCGGCGCGCCAATCGCGGTCGGCGTCGCCGGGCTGGTCGACTCGGAGGACCTCGCCCTCCAGGACCGGCCCGTCCGCCGGAGCGGTCGAACCGGCGTACGGCGTGAACGGGGCGGAGACGGTGGGGTCGCGGTTGATGTCGAGGGGGTAGCGCTCACCGTCGGGCAGGTCCAGGGTCGGGCCGGTCGGGCGGCGGTCGCGGGCGGTGGTGATGGGCACCACGTCGGCGCCGGGGCCGTCGTCTTGCGGTCCGACCGGCGGGCGGACGGGCAGAACGGTCAGGTCGGCGGGCGGGATCGGGTGGTGGCCGTTGGTCTCGGTCGGGCGGTCGGTCATGATGAGGTCACCTCGTGTGCGTTGCAGCGGGCGGGGTTGCGGGGCGCGGCCACTGTTCTTGGCGGAGTGGGGGCCGCGTCCCGTACGGGACGGATCGGGGACGGGGAGCGGTGGTCGGGAGCGGGCATCACGCCTGCCCTTCGGCCAGGGCGTCGCGCACGGCGCGGGCGCTGTCCATGCCGCAGCGCAAGGCCCGCTGGATCTGGGTCGCGGACGGGTTGGCCGGCAGGTCTCCGGAGGCGATCAGTCTGCGTACCTGACCCACCCGCACGGCGATGCCGAGCGCCCTGCCGACGCCACCGGACTCGACCTCCGCCGGGTCCGGCCGGGCGGTGTTTTCCCTATACGTAGGGCCAGTAGGGGCACCGGTAGGGGAAGGCGCCGGAAGCGCTCCGAGGATCGCCCACAGGGTCGGCAGAAGCCAGATCGCGGTCACCGCGCCGAGCGGCCCGAGCGAGTGGACGATCAGCGGCAGCAGGTCGAACCCGCTCCACTGGAGCGCGGGCCAGCAGTTGAGCACGAGCGTGAGCCCGAGCAGCAGCGCTTCGGCCTTGAGGAGCTTGCGGCCTTCCGGACTCTTGCGATCGACCGGCCGGCCGCGCATCGCGGCGTACGCCTGCACGGCCACGGCCGCCAGGAGCGGCAGCGACAGGATCGGCTCCACACCGAACGCGGCCCACCAGCCGAAGGCGTCCGCCTCCTTGTCGAGGTCGAGGCCCTTGACGACGGACGCCTGGACGCCGATCGAGGACACGCCCAGGGCGATGACGGCCGCGGACATCGCCATGACCGTGGTGATCCGGCGCACCCGGGCGTCGGTCCACGCCAGCGCGGTCGGGTCCTGGCTCAGGGCGTACAGCCGGGCGGCCTCGGCGACCCGGGCGCGGCGCTTGCGGACCTTGGGGGTGTCCACCATCAGCGGCGCGTCGTCGGTCTGGAGTTCGACCAGGCGGTGGGCTTCGGCGACCCGGGCGCGCAGCTCGCGGACCCGCCGGGTCTCGCCCTCCTCCTCCGCCGGCGCGCCGGTCTCGGGGAGAACGGGCGCGGGGACGGGGCTGGTGGGGGCGGCGGCGCTCAGGTGCGCCTCCAGCGCGGCCAGGCCACGCGCGACGTCGTCCGGGGTCGGTTCGGGGGTGGGGGTGGTCAGGCTCATCGGGCACCTCCGGTTCGAGGGATGGAAGCGATGCGGCGGATGCGGGCGGGGGTGGTCGGGTGGCTGCCGATCAGCCAGCCGCCGCGGCCGTACCAGCGGGGCTCACCGGGCAGGTCGGCGGTGAGCATGACCGCGACGATCGGCCGGCCGGGCAGTCCGGCGGCGTCCAGCAGCCGGGCGGCGTGGGCGTCGGCGGCGTACTCGGCGCGGCGCTGCCACCAGGCCGAGGTCAGGCGGAGCACGGCGGCGACGGCGGCCAGGATCACCACCAGGGCCAGCGGCAGGCGCGCCGGCCAGGCCAGCACGGCGGCGACGGCCGCCGCGGTGGTCAGCCGGTCCAGCACGGGCACAACCGGGTCGGTGGTGTGGCCGAGCGCGTGATGGGCGATCTCGTGGGCGAGGGCACCCTGAAGCGCGGCGGCGCGGGCGTCGAACAGGGCGGCGCCGATGCCGACCACCGGGGCCGGTGCGCACTGCATCCCGGCGCAGGCGTTGTCACCCAGCTCGGGGCTGATGTAGACGAGCATGCCGGGCAGGCGGGCGGCGGTGCGCATCGTGTCGGCGAGCGTGGCCAGACCGGCCAGGGCGATGGGGGGCACGGGGGTCATGCGGCCCTCCTCACGGGGGCGGTGGTCTCGGTGGGCAGGTCGGCGGCGTAGACGGCGCGCCCGCACGGGGTGCAGTGGAACAGCACCGGTCCGCCGTCCAGGCGGGTGCGGCAGCGCGGGCACGCCGTGGCGGGGCCGCAGTGATCGCGGACGGGCGTCGCGCGCTTCACAGCGAGATCCGGTTGGTCCGGCCGCACCGGCGGCAGTCGGCGAGGGTGTCGTCCTGGGACGGCGACAGGGGGTCGGTGCTGGTCTGCTGGCAGTAGCCGCACACCCACTCGCCCAGGTCGCCGACCTTGCGCCAGGAGCTGGCGCAGTAGATGTCGTAGCCCTCGATGGCGGACTTCCAGGACTTGCGGTGGGCGGGGACGTCGTCGTTGTCGCGGCGCTTGAAGAAGCTCATGTCGGGGGTCTCCTCGGGTCGGTCAGGCGGTGATGATGAGGGCGGAGGCGAACAGGAACAGGTGGTGGAAGGACTGGTCGAGGGCGTAGGCGCCGGTGCCCAGGTGCGGGGCGTCGTCGTGGCCGGGGCGCGGGCTGCCCAGGCGGTAGAAGTCGCCCTTGCCGATTCGCTCGGCCAGCGCGGCGAGGGTGGTCCGCCGGTCGGCCCAGTAGTGCGAGAGCGCGTCCACCGCGAGCCCGAAGGCCAGCGGCAGCGCAGAGAAGGTCAGGCCGGTGGCCAGGGCGAGGGCGGCCAGCGCGGCGGCCTTGGTGGCGGTCAGGGTGGCCACATGCCGCAGGCAGGCCAACCGCCCGGCGGCGGTGGGGGCGCCCTTGGCGCACGCCTGGTGGTGGGTCTGCACCCAGTGGTCGCCCACGGAGTGGGCGGCGAACAGGGCCGCGAAGGTCGCGGCGAAGGCGGCCAGGTCGGCGGTCGGGGTCATGGGGATCACCTCGGGATCAGCAGGAGACGGAGCGGGCCAGGCGGCGGCAGGTCCGGCAGGCGCGGACACAGCGGGCGCCGTGGACGGGGCAGCTTTGGAAGGTGCGGCCGGCGGTGGTGCCGCAGCGGCGGCAGCCGAGGGCGTTGCACGAGCGGGAGCCGCAGTCGAAGCAGCGGAAGCGGGCCATCAGCGGCCACCTCCGCACGGGGTGCGGTCGGCCACCGTGCGGCAGGTGCCGCAGGCGGGGTCGTAGCTCGCGGAGTGGTGCGGGCAGCGCGGTAGGTCCTCGCCGCGGTGGCGGCCCTGGCAGAGCGGGCACTGGTAGCGGCTCACGCGGCGTCCTTCCCACTGCGAGCGGCGGGGCGGAGAGACAGGGCGCGGATCTCGGAGGCGGTCCGGCCGGCCCACACGCCCTCGGCGGGGCGGATGGCCAGGGCGTAGGCCAGGCACGCAGCACGCGCCGGGCACCCGGAGCAGATGGCCATGGCCTCCGCCTCCCGGGCCATCCGGTCGGGCTCGGGCTCCTCGGTGAAGGCGTCGGGACCGGTGAACAGGTCCGCGTCGGTGCTCTGGCACGCCGGGGCCGCGTCGATCAGCGCGTTGCGCAGGTCGGTGATCTCGCCCGTCCCGAGCCGGGCCAGGTGGTAGCGCTCGGGACGGACCGGGTTTCCGCTGGGGGTGGGGAGGAGAGTGACGGTCCGCAGAGGGCGGGTCATGGTGGGTGTGCTCCTTGTCGGAGTCGGGGAGCGGCCCGGGGGCCGCTCCGGTCAGGGATGGTCAGCCGAGAGCACCGGCGAAGGCGGCCAGCGCGTCGGCCACCGTCATCAGGCCGTTGAAAGCGGCCGTCGCGACGTCCGCGGCCTTGGCCGGGTCGCGGACGATGAAGAACAGCGCCACGACCGTGAGCAGGAACGGGACGAAACGGTGGGTCTTCGGGGTGGGGAGCATCGCAGTGCCCTTCCGGTCGGAACCTGCTGTACAGGTTCTAAGAGATATGGAACATGTACAGGCCACGAGGAGTCAAGGCTTGGGGCTTGGCTTCTCTGGGATTCCGCCGTGCGGGGCCTTGGTCTCTGTGACTGATTCCAGAGAACCGCAGGGCAAGGGGCTGAGGGCAGCGTGATCGCGGGGGTGCTCAGTTGCTCAGGGGGTGATTTTCGGGGGTGATTTATCCCCTGAGCTGGACGAACAAGATCTATGGATTCTGGCGAAGAACTGGTCGAGCGGCCTTGACGAGGGTCATCCTGACCTTGACCGCATGATCGGAGGTGAGGATGTCCCGGATGCCTAACCTCGTGCTGGCCGAAGCCATGCGCCGGGCTGACTGCTCGAACAAGGGGCTCGCGTCAAGGGTCCAGCTCGTTGCGCAGGAGGAGGGAGTGACCCTCCGGTGTACGCATGTGGACGTCAAACGCTGGCTTGAGGGAGTCCAGCCGCGGCCGGCGACGGCGAAGTTCATAGCGGAAGCGCTCAGCAGGAAAGCCGGTGTGAGGTTCTCCCTGGAGGACATCGGCATGGGCGGGGTACTCACACCGACGACCCTGGAGCGGGGGCTTGAGTACGCCGATGCCGTGCCCGAGGTCGGTTCCCGGCTGCTCGGGCTCACCCGCAGGGACCTGGTGGACGATCCGCTTGCCGTAGAGGCTGCCGTGGTGCCCTCTGCGTGGACACAGCCACTTCTGACGTGGCTGCTGTCGAGACCCGAACCGCTGCCGGCGGGGAACGGCATGCAGGTCAATGAGCGTTTTTCATCCTGAGTAGCGGTCCTCTTCGATGAGCTGCAGGACGACGATG
>NZ_BAAAUT010000058.1:0-41017 GCF_039534085.1 Planomonospora alba | reverse complement strand
CTGCTCCATCCGAGGGGCCCGGTTCCTACCGGGCCCCTCGGCCTTTTCCCGGAAACGAGTCAAGAAAAGTAACAGAACTCCCAGGGAGCCATCTGGCAGGGGAAAAGCGGAAGTCGGTAGGGTTGCCGGAACCCCTCCTGTGACGCCTGTGACGTACCGGGCGCACACCTCTATACATGGAGACTCCGTGATCCCCCGAGTAAAGCGCTTCCTGCCCGCCTTCGGCGGCCTCCTCACCGCCGCCACGCTGACCGCGACCGGCCTCGCCACCGCCGCGCCCGCCCAGGCCGCTCCGGAGCAGGCCCGCGACAACCTCTCCGCGAGCAAGGCCGACGCCTACGCCGTGGCGAACTTCTGGCTCGCGTCCAACGGCGCCGCCCTCAAGAAGGCCACGCAGTACAACTGGGACGCCAAGGCCGTGACCAGGCTCGTCGCCAGCCGCAGCACGGCCGCGGCCGCCGACGGCAAGGCCGGTGCGGTGGCCCCCGTCGGGGGAGAGAAGACCTCCGCCGCCAAGGCGAAGAACGTCAACCTGCCCAAGACCGTCGGCAAGGTGTTCTTCGTCGACCACAAGGGCGACTACCGCTGGTGCTCGGCCACCTCGATCCAGTCGACCTACCGCAACCTGGTCGCCACCGCCGGCCACTGCGTCTACGACATCGAGGGCAACCGCGACGTCATGAACAAGTGGGTGTTCGTCCCCGGCTACTACCAGGGCAAGGCCCCGTGGGGCGTCTACGTCGGCCAGACGGCCTTCACGCACTACAACTTCGCGGTCTACGAGGACTTCGACCACGACTACGCCTTCGTGGCCGTCTACAACGGCTTCGCGCTCAGCGCCCCCAAGGAGGTCGCCAAGAGCGAGTTCACCGCGTGGACCGGAAGCAAGTGGATCGAGTCCGAGGAGCTGAAGGACATCGCCGGCGGCAAGACCGCCCAGCAGCAGTACGCCGAGGGCTTCGAGAAGTACGGCGAGGCCGGCCCCTTCTGGTCCAAGGACTTCGACGTCACCCCGGAGAAGGTGGGCCACGACTACAAGGGCGCCAAGACCCTGACCAAGGTCGAGGTCACCGAGTCCGTCTACAACGCCGCCGCCAAGAGCACCGACAAGCACGTCAACGGCGAGCAGTACGCCGTCGAGGGCCCGGTCGCCATCTCCAAGGAGGAGTTCGACGCCCTCACCAAGAAGAAGGCGGAGGGCGGATTCCCCGGCAAGCTGACCTACGAGGGCAAGAGCGACGCGCAGACCGCCTGGTTCAAGACCCAGTACTACGTCAAGCAGTGGGTCAAGACCGGCAAGACCGTCAAGTACTTCCGGGACCGCTACTACGTCGGCCAGGCCAAGGACACCGGCCGCCTCGGCGACACGGTCGGCGGCCAGGGCTTCGCCTGGAACCAGAAGCCCGGTCAGGCGGTCCACGCCTTCGGCTACCCCGGTGACGCCCACCCCGACGGCGACAAGCCGTTCACCGGCGTGACCATGAAGTACTGCTACGGCAAGACCAACACCCGGACCTACTCCTCCAACACCTACAAGATCGACGACCACCTGGCGCTGAAGTGCTCGATGACCGGCGGCGCCGACGGCGGCCCGTGGATCCTCAAGTACGGCAACGCCAAGCGCCTCGGCTACGTCAACGGCGTGACCAGCGCCTTCCACGACCAGGACGGCAACGACCGGGTGGACTTCATCAGCTCGGCGTACTTCGACGGTGACGCCGCGGGCGTCTACCGCGAGGCCCTCCAGGTGCGCAACACCCGGATCGTCGGCGACAAGGGCGAGCTCCTCAAGTAGGAGACCCCGCGACAGGCGTGGAAAGGGGACCCGGCCCACCGCCGGATCCCCTTTCCCCTGTCCGGACACCCCAGTCTGTCCGGAGGCTCCTCACCCGCCCGCCTGAGCGGCACGGCCGTGGCGGGCCCTCCCGCTCAGGCGGCGGTCAGCTCCCTGATCCGCGCCTCCAGCTCCGCCACCGCGGGCTCGGCGGCGTACGGCTCCATCCGGGCCCGCAGGTCGGTCACGTAGGACCGGGTGCGGGCCGACTGCAGCCCCGAGGCCAGCTCCAGCGCCTGCCCCGCCGCCGCGCAGGCCTCCTCCAGCTCTCCGCACTCCAGCAGCCCCGCGGCGAGCAGCGACAGGTTGAACATCCGGCCCCGCACGAACCGCCCGTCCATCTCCAGCGACCGCCGTGCGTGCCGTACGGCCTGCGGCCCGTCCCGCAGGTCGCGGAAGCAGTGCGCCGTCTTCGCCGCGAGGTACGCCTCGTCGAAGTAGGCGATCCAGCCCGGCTCGTCGCCGGGCCTGCGGCGCTCGAAGGCCCGCTCCGCCTGGTGCAGCGCGGCCCGGCAGCCCGCCCGGTCCTCCCGTACGGCGTGCGCGTGCGCCTCCAGCACGTGCGCCTCGGCCAGCAGGGCGGGGATCCCGGCGCGCCGGGCCGACACCTGCGCGGCGCGGGCCAGGTCGAGGGCGTGCGCGGGTTGCCCGAGGTAGACGGCCTGGTGGCTCATCCCGGCGAGGATCTCCCCGCCGAGGCCGTGGTCCCCAGCCCCCCGCGCCAGCCGGAGCGCCTGGATCAGGTAGCGCTGGGCCACCCCGTGGTGCTCCAGGTCGTAGGCCATCCAGCCGGCCAGCCGGGTCAGCTCGGCCGCCGCCGAGGCGAGCTCCTTCCCGGTGGCCTCGGCGTAGGAGCCGTCGTTGAGCAGCGGCGCGACGGCGGTGTCGAGGTATTTCACGACCGCCGAGCGGATCCGGCCGCCGCCGTACCGGTTGTCCAGCTCCCCGAAGGAGCGGGTGACCTCCCGGATCGCGGCGATGTCGGCCATGCCCACCCGCCGGGACCCGCCCGCGACGGGGCGCCCCTCCGCCGGGAGGGTCAGCCAGCGCACGGCCCCCACCGAGCCCGCCCCGATGGCGAAGGTGGAGTCGACCAGGAACCTGCGGCGCTCCACGTCGGCCCGCCACAGCGCCGTCACGCTCGCGACCCCCTCGTGCCAGGTGCGCGGGAACTCCTGCCCCACCTCCGGCGGGGCGTCCGCCCGCGGCATCCCGAGCTCCGCCCGCGTGACCGTCCGGCCGAGCCGGAGCGAGAAGACCTCGCCGAGCAGCCGGGGGACCGGCTCCCTCGGGCGCAGGCCGCCGATCCAGCGCCGGACGGAGCGCTGGTCGTATCCCAGTCCCGGCACGCCGCGGAAGCGGCCGAGCTCGTTGACGTTGCGGGCCAGTCCCCGGTGGGTGAAGCCGGCTTCGGCGATGAACCGTTGGAGCGGTCGGTTCGGCTGGCGTGCCATCGCTCTCCTCGCCTCGGAGGTGACGGGGCGGGCGGGGGGCGTGCGCGCATCCGCAACACGCTCCCGCGCACGCGCCGTCCACGTGCGTGTCCCTGCCCGGGAGGGCAAAGGTAACGGAGGGGACTTGTTATATCACGTTCCGTAAAGGCTCGGTGATTTCTCGGCAAAAAGAAGACGCCCCCGCCGGTCGGGCGGGGGCGGTCCTCTCTCCGGGTCAGAGGCGGGCGACCCCGTCGGCGCGGGCCTGGGCGGTGACCGCGGCGATGACCGCGGGGGCCACCCGCTCGTCGAACGGGCTGGGGATCACGTAGTCGGCGGAGAGCTCGTCGTCGCCGACCACGGCGGCCAGCGCCTCGGCGGCGGCCACCTTCATGTTCTCGGTGATGGTCCGGGCGCGCACGTCGAGCGCCCCCCGGAAGACGCCGGGGAAGGCCAGCACGTTGTTGATCTGGTTCGGGAAGTCGGAGCGGCCGGTGGCGACCACCGTGGCGTGCCTCCTGGCGACCTCGGGGTGGACCTCCGGCGTCGGGTTGGACAGCGCGAAGACGATCGCGTCGGACGCCATCGAGGCGATGGCCGCCTCGGAGACCGTCGAGCCCGACAGGCCGATGAACACGTCGGCCCCGGCCAGCGCCTCCTCGGTGGAGCCGCGGAGCCCGGCCTTGTTGGTGTCGCGCGCCAGGGCCTGCTTCACCGGGTTGAGGCCGTCGCGGCCCTCGTAGATGAGCCCCTTGGAGTCGGCGACCGCGATGTCGCCGATGCCGGCGCCCAGCAGGATGCGGCTGACCGCGACGCCGGAGGCGCCGGCACCCGCCACCACGGCCCGCAGGTCGCCCAGCGGGCGGCCGGTCAGCCGGGCGGCGTTCTTCAGCGCGGCCAGCGCGACGATCGCGGTGCCGTGCTGGTCGTCGTGGAAGACGGGGATGTCCAGCAGCTCCCGCAGCCGGTCCTCGACCTCGAAGCACCTGGGCGCGCTGATGTCCTCCAGGTTGATGCCGCCGAACGACGGCGCGAGCCGGACCACGGTCTCGACCAGCGCGTCCACGTCGGTGCAGTCGAGGCAGATCGGCACCGCGTCGACGCCGGCGAACTCCTTGAACAGCAGGGCCTTGCCCTCCATGACCGGCATGGCGGCGGCGGGGCCGATGTCACCGAGACCCAGCACCGCGGTGCCGTCGGAGACGACGGCCACGACGTTCGAGACCCAGGTGTAGTCGGCGGCGAGCTCGGGCTCCTCGGCGATCGCGGTGCAGACCTTGGCCACGCCGGGGGTGTAGGCCAGGGACAGGTCGTCGGCGTTGCGGACCGGGACGGTCGAGCGGACCCCCAGCTTGCCTCCGCGGTGCAGGGCGAAGGCCGGATCCAGATCGAGGGCTTCGAGGGAGAGGGAAGATGACGAGATGGCCACAGCGACCCCTGTAGTTCAGTCAGACGGACAGTTCCTTCGTAGGCGCCGCAGGGAAGCTGGCCCGGCTTCTGTAGCCGCTCGGGACGTGCTCACTGAGAACGGTCACCTGGAGGGTTCGGGGGTCACCCGTTGCTCGATTGTGCCACATTATGAGACTCCGGCAGGTGACGGGGGCGCACGCTTTCCTTGAACGCGACGTTAAACTGCTCGCACGTAATGCTCGAACCCCTGACAGACCCTTACCCCGTGATCTCGACACCCCGACGGAACCCCCGGTGGACCTGATCTCCTACGCCGAGCTGGCCGTACTGCTCGTCAACAGTCCCGACCGCCTCACCGGCCTGGAGGGACTGCGCGCCCTCCTGCAGGAGAGCGGCCGGTCCCGGCAGGCATCCCGGCTGACCCGCGCCGACCTCGACGCGCTGCGCGCCCTGCGCGAGGAGCTCGTGGCCGTCTTCGAGGCCGCGGCCGACGGGAACGAGCGCGAGGTCGTCGCCCGGCTCAACGCCCTGCTCCGCCGCCACCCGGTCCACCCGCAGATCACCGAGCACGACGGCGAGCCGTGGCACCTGCACCTGACCGAGGGCGGGCGCTTCGCCGACCAGTACGTCGTGGGCGCCGTGATGGGCCTGGCCACCATCGTCACCGACCTGGGCGCCGACCGGCTGGGCCTGTGCCAGTCACCGCCGTGCCGCCGGGCCTACCTCGACACCTCCTCCAACCGGTCCCGCCGCTACTGCTCGGAGCGGTGCGCCAGCCGGGCGAACGTCGCCGCCTACCGGGCCCGGAAGAAGGTCGGCCAGGACAGCGGCGGCCGGTAGCGCGCCACCACCCGGCCGAGCACCGGGACCGGGCCGAAGTCCCAGCTGTCCCTGCGGCCCGGGGCGCGCTGGTTGTCGCTCTCCACCCACCAGCCCTCGCCGTCGCGCCAGGCGGCGCGTTTGACGATCAGCCGGGACGGGTCGGAGGGGAGCCGGGCGAGGACCAGGTCCCCGGCCCGGACCGGTGCGCCGCGCCGTACCCAGAGCCAGTCCCCGGGACGGAGCGCGGGCAGCATGGAATCCCCCTCGACACGGACTCTCACGCGCTGAACCCCCTTCCACATCGGCCCTTCCAGGGCGAGTAAGGTCGGTGATGGACCATGCTGATCTCAGCATCAAGGAAGGATTTCCGATGCTCGCACGACTCCTGCGCCCCAGGCACGTCGCCTCCGCCCACTGCGACCTGCCCTGCGGCGTGTACGACCCGGCCCAGGCCCGCATCGAGGCCGAGTCGGTGAAGGCCATCATGGAGAAGTACGCCGCGAACGAGGACCCGGTCTTCCGCACGCGCGCGCTCATCATCAAGGAGGAGCGGGCCCAGCTGGTCAAGCACCACCTGTGGGTGCTGTGGACCGACTACTTCAAGCCCCAGCACCTGGAGGCCTACCCCCAGCTGCACCAGCTCTTCTGGGAGGCCACGAAGCTGGCCGGCGCCGCCGCCGCCAAGGGCACCGTGGACGCCTCGAAGGCCGACGAGCTCCTCGCCAAGATCGAGGAGATCTCCAAGATCTTCTGGGAGACCAAGGCCGCCTGAGGCGTCCGCGCCTGAGGCGCGACCGGGCCGTGACCGGGTCGGCGCGGTGCGCCGGCGCCTTCCGGGGACCTCCCCGGGGCGTCGGCGCACCACTTCTCTGACCTCGCGGAACGCCCTTTTTTCCCGTTCCAAATCATCAGGTTCGCGCGTCCGATCGGGCCAACGGCCACCTGGGGGCGGTAGGTTGCAGTCAGCGACCCTGCGAGGAGGAACGTGACTGAGCACACCGAGGCGCCCGCGGTCGACGCGGGCGGGATCCGTGACGTGGTGAGCGTCCGGCTGCCGGCTGTGAGCGCATATCTGTCCGTTTTACGTACGGCCACCGCGGGACTGGCCGCCCGGCTGGACTTCACGCTGGACGAGATCGAAGATCTCCGGATCGCGGTCGACGAGGCGTGTGCGATGTTGTTGACCCAGGCCGTTCCCGGCACCGACCTGACGGCCGAGTTCGAGCTGACCGGGCAGGACATGGTGGTCCGGGTCGAGGTCAGCACGGTGGGCAGCTCGCCGCCCAAGCGCGACGAGTTCGCCTGGATGGTGCTCACCGCCCTGGCGGACGACGTGGACGCCGTGACCGACTCCCCCGACCGTATGGCCATCGTGCTCCGCAAGCGTCGAGGCGCGGCGAGGCCGGCGTGACGGAAAGGACTCGTGCCATGGCCACCAGCGATCACGCGGTGCCCGACCGGGTGCGCGCGCGCACGCTCTTCGGCGAACTGGCGGAGTTGACCCCCGACGACCCGCGACGCCAGCGCATCCGTGACGAGCTCGTCGAGCTCCACCTGCCCCTGGTCGAATACCTCGCCCGCCGGTTCCGCAACCGGGGCGAGTGGCTGGACGACCTCACCCAGGTCGCCACCATCGGGCTGATCAAGTCCATCGACCGCTTCGACCTCGACCGGGGGGTGGAGTTCTCCACCTATGCCACACCCACCATCGTGGGCGAGATCAAGCGGCACTTCCGCGACAAGGGCTGGGCGGTCCGCGTGCCGCGGCGCCTGCAGGAGCTGAAGCTCTCGCTCACCAAGGCGATCAGCGAGCTGTCGCAGCGCGAGGGCCGGGCGCCCACCGTGGCCGAGCTCGCGGCCTACCTGAAGATGACCGAGGAGGAGGTGCTGGAAGGGCTGGAGTCGGCCAACGCCTACTCCACGGTCTCCCTGGACGCCCCCGACTCCGGCGACGACGACGCGCCCGCGGTGGCCGACTCGCTCGGCATCGTGGACGACTCCCTGGAGGGCGTCGAGTACCGCGAGTCGCTCAAGCCTCTGCTCGAGCGGCTCCCACCGCGCGAGAAGCGCATCCTGCTGCTGCGGTTCTTCGGCAACATGACGCAGTCGCAGATCGCCACCGAACTGGGCATCTCGCAGATGCACGTCTCCCGGTTGCTGGCCAGGACCCTGACCCAGCTCCGTGAGGGGCTGACGGCCGAGGACTGAGCCGTCGCCCTTCCCCGTCAGGCTCCGCCGCGACGGCCGTCCTGGACGCCGTCCGGCGGTGCGGCGTCCCCGTAGAGGATCCGGGTCGTCGGCGGGGAGAGCAGGCAGACCAGTCCGGCCACCACGGCGGCGGTCAGGACCGCGCCGAGGAGCGCCTGGCCGGACTGGAACAGCGTGACGGCGACCGGGATCATGAAGATCTGGGTCAGCACGCCGGGGCTGCGGGTCCACTTCTCCGCCCGGAGCAGCCCCCAGGCGACCCGGAGCAGGACCGCCCCCACCAGGAGGCCGAACCCCGCGACGAAGATCGAGCTCATCGTGTCGGACGGCTCTCCGATCACGGTCTCCACCGCGACGTAGCCGCCGAGCAGCAGAGCGGTGAGACCCTCCAGCGCGACGACGGCGGCGGCGGCGGTGAGGGTCAGCGGGCGGTTCGGCACAGGCCAACCTTACCGCCGGTTACGGTAGGTCCCCCTTTCGGCGCCTCTGTGCCGTTATTGATGGATACGCTGGCGCCATGCGCGCGATGCTCCTGGTGAACCCCAAGGCCACGACGACGAACCACCGGACGCGGGACGTGCTCATCAGGGCGCTGGGCGCGACGATGGACCTGACCGTCGAGGAGACCGGCTACCGGGGGCACGCGGCCCACCTGGCCCGCACCGCCCACGCCGACGGGTTCGACGTGGTCGCGGTGCTCGGCGGCGACGGCACGATCAACGAGACCGTGAACGGCCTGCTGGAGGCGGAGGACGGCGAGGTCGCGGCGGAGCGGCCGGCGCTGCTGGTGATCCCGGGCGGGAGCGCGAACGTCTTCGCGCGGGCGCTCGGCCTGCCGAACGACCCGGTGGAGGCGACCGGCGTGGTCCTGGAGGCGGTGGGCGCGGACCGGCGCCGGACGGTCGGCCTCGGCCAGGCGCTCTGGGACGGCCGGAGCCGCTACTTCACGTTCTGCAGCGGCCTGGGCTACGACGCCGAGGTCATCCGGGCCGTAGAGGGCCTGCGCGGCGCCGGGCGCAGGGCCACCCCCGCCCGCTACGTGAACACCGCGCTGCGCCACTATCTGTCGACCGACAAGCGCCACGCCGCGATGACCCTGACGGGCCCCGACGTGTCCCCGGTCTCCGGCATCTTCATGGCGATCGTCTCCAACACCTCGCCGTGGACCTACGTCGGGCCCCGGCCGGTCTGCCCGACGCCCTGGGCGAGCTTCGAGACCGGTCTGGACCTGCTGGGACTGCAGCGGCTCGGCCTGCCCACGATGGCCCCGCTGCTGAGCCAGATCCTCGGCACCCGCGACACCCTGCCCACCGGGCGGCACCTGGTGCAGCTCCACGACGAGAAGGAGTTCACGCTGACCGCCGAGCGCCCGGTGGCCTTCCAACTGGACGGCGACTACCTGGGGGAGGTCGAGCAGGCGACCTTCCGGTCTATCCCCGACGCGTTACAGGTAATGGCATAGCGGGTTACATATCGTCATCATGTGACGCATCCGACACCCTTAACCACGAAAACCTTCCCCCAAACCTCTTGCGTGCTTCTTAGGGGGCTGACAATCTCAACAGTGACGTCGGAACGTAGGACCTTTGAGCGGAGACCCTCGCTCTGAGGCCACCGGCGATCACCGTGAGCAACCCGGACCGACCCAGGACCGGGCCCCCGCTCGCGCCCGCTAGTGAAACCGTTCACAAAGTGAGCCGACCTACGGAGCCGCGCAAGGGGCTCCTCTTACGAAGGAGTGGACGCATGGACTGGCGCCACCGAGCTGCCTGCCGTGACGTGGACCCCGAGCTGTTCTTCCCGATCGGCAACACCGGGCCGGCCCTGATGCAGATCGAAGAGGCCAAGCAGGTCTGCCGTTCCTGCACCGTGAACGAGGCGTGCCTGAAGTGGGCCCTGGAGTCCGGTCAGGACGCCGGCGTGTGGGGCGGCCTGAGCGAGGACGAGCGGCGCGCCCTCAAGCGCCGCACGGCCCGGGCCCGCGCCCGCGCCACCGCCTGACAGCAGTCTCCCACGGCCCCCGGATCCGCACGGCACCGGGGGCCGCGCCACCCCTACGACGCGCCCGCTCCCCCGCCGAGCCCGTCGGGCCGGATCTCCGACCGGGGCAGCGGGATCGCCAGGGTGACCTCGGTGCCGCCGCCCTGACGCGGCGCGATGGACAGGCGCCCGGCCAGCTCCCCCACCACCAGCGTCCGCACGATCTGCAGGCCGAGGCTGGTGGTCGCGTCCAGGTCGAACCCCGCGGGCAGGCCGGCACCGTCGTCGGAGACCGCCACGTCCAGCCGGTCCGCCCCCCGTGCCGCGACCACCTCCAGCCGCCCCGGCCGCTGCGCCAGCCCGTGCTGGACCGCGTTCTGCAGCAGCTCGGTGAGGACCATCGCCAGCGGGGTCGCGATCTCCGAGCGCAGCACCCCGAACGAGCCGACCCGGCGCGGCGTCACCTGCGCCTCCGGCGCCGAGACCTCGCTCGCCATCGCGATCACCCGGTCGGCGATCTCGTCGAAGTCCACCTGCTCCTCGGGCGTGTGCGAGAGCGTCTCGTGCACGATCGCGATCGACCCGACCCGGCGCACCGCCTCCTCCAGGGCCTCCCGCCCCTCCGGCACCTGCAACCGCCTGGCCTGCAGCCGCAGCAGCGCCGCCACCGTCTGCAGGTTGTTCTTCACCCGGTGGTGGATCTCCCGGATGGTGGCGTCCTTGGTCATCAGCTCGCGCTCGCGCCGCCGCAGCTCGGTCACGTCGCGGATGAGCACCAGCGCGCCGATCCGCCCGCCCCCGACCACCAGCGGGATCGCCCGCAGCTGCACGACCGTCCCGCCCGACTCCACCTCGGTCTCCCGGGGCTCCTTGCCGCTCGCCACGACCATGAGGTTCTCGTTGATGGGCTCGTCCGCGTAGCAGAGCGTCGCGGTCGTCCGGCCCAGCTCCGCGCCGACCAGGTCGGCGGTGAGGCCCAGCCTGCGGTAGGCCGACAGGGCGTTCGGCGAGGCGTAGGTCACCCGGCCCGCCCGGTCCAGCCGGAGCAGGCCGTCGCCGACCCGCGGCGAGCGGACCAGGATCGGCTCCGCGCCGGAGAAGGGGAAGCGGCCCTCGGCCACCATCTGCGCCAGGTCGGAGGCGCTCTGCAGGTAGGTCAGCTCCAGGCGGGAGGGGGTGCGCGCCGAGGACAGGTTCGTCGAGCGCTGGATCACCCCCAGGTAGCGGTGCCCGTCCGCCCCGCCGCAGGTCCGCCGCACCGGGATGGTCTCCTCCCGCACCGGGACCCCGGTGGACCAGTCGGGGTCGCCCTCGCGGCAGATCCTCCGCTCCTCCCAGGCCGTGTCGATGAGCTCGCGCTCGCCCCTGGCGATGATCGTCCCCACCACGTCGTCGTGGTAGACCGTGGGGCCGGTGGTGGGCCGCATCTGCGCGACCGCGATCCACCCCGACCCGTCTTTGAGCGGGATCCACAGGATGAGGTCGGCGAAGGACAGGTCGGCCAGGAGCTGCCAGTCGGAGACCAGCGAGTGCATCCACTCGAGGTCCCCGTGGTCGAGCGCGGTGTGACGGACCGCGAGGTCGGTGAGAGTCGGCACGTGTGCATCATGCGTTCTCACCCGGCCTGAAGGCGAATCGGCCGTCCCCGGCTGCGAAGATGCGGGTTATGCGGCAGACCACGGATCCCCTGGCCCGGTTGCGCGCGGCGGCAGACGACCGGCGGGCGGCGGGCCTGAGGCGCGCCCTGCGCCCCCGCACGCCCGACGACGACGGCCTGCTCGACCTCGCCTCCAACGACTACCTGGGACTGGCCAGGGACGGGCGGCTGGCCGAGGCCGCCGTCGCGGCCACCCGCCTGTGGGGCACCGGCTCCACCGGTTCCCGCCTGGTCACCGGCTCCACGGAGCTGCACGCCCGGCTCGAGGAGGCGTTGTGCGCCTTCGCCGGGGCGGAGGGCGCGCTGGTGTTCTCCTCCGGCTACCTGGCCAATCTGGCGGCCGTCGCGGCGCTGGGCTCCGGCGGGCTGGTGGTCTCCGACGCCGGCAACCACGCCTCGATCGTGGACGCCTGCCGGCTGTCCCGCTCGCGCGTGGTGGTCACCCCGCACGGGGACGCGTCCGCGGTGGAGAAGGCGCTGGCCGGCCGGAGCGAGGAGCACGCCGTCGTGGTCACCGACGCGGTCTTCTCCGTCGACGGCGACCTGGCCCCGCTCGCGCGACTGCACGAGGCCGCCGTACGGCACGGCGCGCTGCTCGTCGTGGACGAGGCCCACGCGCTCGGCGTGGTCGGCCCGGGCGGACGGGGAGCGGTGTACGCCGCGGGTCTGGCAGGTGAACGGACGGTTGTGAGAACGGTCACACTGTCGAAGGCCCTCGGTTCCCAGGGCGGGGCCGTGCTGGGCGCCCGCGAGGTCGTAGAGACGCTGGTGGACACCGGCCGCCCGTTCATCTTCGACACCGGGCTGGCCCCGGGCAGTGTTGCCGCCGCACTCGCCGCGGTGGATATCCTTCTCCATCAGCCCGAACTGCCCGGACGTGTGCGAACCAGGGCGGGTGAGCTGGCCGCGCTGGCCCGCGAGCTCGGTCTGGAGACCCGCGAACCGGCAGGTGCGGTCGTCCCCGTCGTGCTCGGCCGGCCCGAGACCGCACTCCGGGCGGCCGCCATCTGTGCGGAACACGGAGTGCGCGCCGGATGCTTCCGGCCGCCCTCGGTGCCGGTCGGCCGCTCTTGTCTGCGGTTGACCGCGCGGGCCAATCTGAGTTCCGATGATCTCGCGGTGACCAGGAGTGCGCTCACCGCCGTTGCCGAGATGAAGGTGGGCATGTGAGCGAACGCGGCGAGCGGTCCGGCCGGGACGGCGCGGCCGGCCACGAGGGTTCCGCGCCGGCCGGCGAGGAGCTCCCATGACCGACGACTCCCCTCGGATCCCGAAGTACTACGACGTCAAGCGGAGCCTTCTGGCGCTGACCAAGAGCCTGCCCCCGGGCAGCGCGCTGCCGCCCGAGCGGACCCTCGCGGTCCGTTTCGAGACCTCGCGCACCACCGTACGGCAGGCGCTGTCGGAGCTCGTGGTCGAGGGCCGCCTGGTCCGCATCCAGGGCAAGGGGACGTTCGTCGCGCAGCCGAAGGTCGCCCAGGTCCTCCAGCTGACCTCCTACACCGGCGACCTGCGGACCGTCGGCCTGGAGCCCGACACCAAGATCCTCGACATCAGCTACGTCACGGCCGACGAGCCCCTGGCCCGCCGCCTGGCCATCAACCCCGGCGGCCGGGTGCTCCGCATCCACCGGCTCCGCCTGGCCAACGGCGAGCCGATGTCGATCGACACCACCCACCTGTCGGCCCGCCGCTTCCCCCGGCTCCGGCGGGAGCTGGAGGTGCACTCCTCGCTGTACGAGACGCTGCACAACGCCTACAACGTGCGGCTGACGGACGCCGAGGAGGTCATCGAGACCGTGCTGGCGACGCCGTACGACGCCCAGGTGCTCGGCGTCGACGTCGGCCTGCCCATGCTGCTGCTCACCCGGCACGCCTTCGACGCCGACGGCAACCCGGTGGAGTGGGCGCAGTCCCTCTACCGGGGCGACCGCTACAAGTTCGTCACCCGCCTGCACCGCCCCTGACGGCTCCGGGGCCCGGCACGCCCCCTCGGCCTGCGGGGGCGTGCGCCGTAGGGTGGGACGGGTGAGCATCCTCGTGGTCACCGGGACCGACACCGGAGTGGGGAAGACGGTCGTCACGGCCGCCGTGGCGGCGCTGGCGCTGGAACGCGGCTCCTCGGTGGCCGTGGTCAAACCCGCTCAGACCGGAGTCGGCGAGAACGAACCGGGCGACCTGGACGACGTCATCCGCCTGTCCGGGGTGACCACCACCTTCGAGCTCGCCCGGTTCCCCGCCCCGCTCGCCCCGGCCGCGGCCGCGCGCGTGGCGGGACTGCCCCCGGTCTCCCTCGCCGAGGCCGCGGTGCGGATCAAGGAGCTCGCCGAGTCGCACCGGCTGGTCCTGGTGGAGGGCGCGGGCGGCCTGCTCGTCCGCTTCGACGAGGAGGGGTTCACGATCGCGGACCTGGCGCGGATGCTGCACGCCCCGGTGCTGGTGGTGGCCCGGGCGGGGCTCGGCACGCTCAACCACACCGCGCTGACGCTGGAGGCGATGGCGGGCCGGGGCCTCGATCCGGCCGGAGTGGTGATCGGCTCCTGGCCGGCGGAGCCGGGCCCGGCCGAGCGGTGCAACGTGGCCGACCTGGAGATGCTGGCCGCCCGGCCGCTGGCGGGCGTGCTCCCGGAGGGGGCGGGCGGGCTGGACCGCGCGGCCTTCGCCCGTGTGGCGCGCGGGGGACTCGGCCCGACGCTGGGCGGCGTGTTCGACCCCTCCGCCTTCCGGCGCGGCCTTACGCTCTTCCCGTAGTCCCCGCAGGTCCCCTCGGTCCCGGGGCGCGCCGCCGGATCGGACCTCCAAGGAGGCCGGGCTCCCGCCGGAGGCCCCGCGCACGTCCAGGAGTCCTTCCGCGCCCGCCGCGCGGTCGCCCTGTAGTTCCCCCTGTAGTCCCGTAGACGCCCCCTGCAGAGTGGAGCCGCACGTTGAACGACATCCTCGACACCGCCCGCGTCCAGGTCCTGGCGGAGGGCCGGGGGCTCGGCGCCCCCCAGGTCCTGGAGTGCCTGAAGCTGCCCGACGACCGCCTGCCCGACCTGCTGGCCCTCGCGCACGAGGTGCGCATGGCGTGGTGCGGCCCGGAGGTCGAGGTCGAGGGGATCGTCTCGCTCAAGACCGGCGGCTGCCCCGAGGACTGCCATTTCTGCTCCCAGTCCGGGCGGTTCCCCTCCCCGGTCCGCGCGGCCTGGCTGGACGTCCCCTCACTGGTGCGGGCCGCGCGGGAGACGGCGGCGACCGGGGCGACGGAGTTCTGCATCGTGGCCGCCGTGCGCGGCCCCGACCGCCGGTTGATGGACCAGGTCCGCGAGGGCGTGCGGGCCGTCCGGGAGGCGGTGGAGATCAACGTCGCCTGCTCGCTCGGCATGCTCACCCGGGAGCAGGCGGCCGAGCTGGCCGCGATGGGCGTGCACCGCTACAACCACAACCTGGAGACGGCGCGGTCGCACTTCGGCGCCGTCGTCACCACCCACACCTGGGAGGAGCGCTGGGAGACCTGCCTGATGGTCCGCGAAGCCGGGATGGAGCTGTGCTGCGGCGGCATCGTGGGCATGGGCGAGACCCCGGAGCAGCGGGCGGAGTTCGCCGGGCAGCTCGGCGAGCTCGTCCCCGACGAGGTCCCGCTCAACTTCCTCAACCCGCGCCCGGGCACGCCGTTCGAGCGGTTCCCCCCGATGGAGGGGGGCGAGGCGCTCAAGACGATCGCCGCCTTCCGGCTGGCGCTGCCGCGCACGATCCTGCGCTACGCCGGCGGGCGCGAGCTGACCCTGGGCGACCTGGGCACGCGGGACGGCATGCTCGGCGGGATCAACGCCGTCATCGTCGGCAACTACCTGACCACCCTCGGCCGGCCCGCCGAGCACGACCTCCGGCTGCTGGCGGACCTCAGGATGCCGATCAAGGCGCTCTCCGACACCCTGTGACCGCCCGCCGTACCGCGTTCTGCGCGGCACGGAGGGACCCTCCGGCGCGGGGTAACGGAAGTGTCACGTTCCGTTCAGGAGATGTCCGTGGACACGCGTGTGACGGGAGGGAATCGGGGGAGGTAGAAGGCCGTGAAGCCCCCCGAGCAACTCCCCTGTCCGACTATGTGACCGACTGGTAGGTTTCGCGGTATGGAGTCCCCCAAGCACGCCGGTGACATCGCGGTCGCCGTCTCCAAGGCCTACGGCATCGAGACCATGTTCACCCTGTCCGGCGGGCACGTCTTCCCGCTCTACGACGGGGCGGTCCACGAAGGCATGTCCATCCTCGACGTGCGGCACGAGCAGAGCGCCGTCTTCGCCGCCGAGGCCACCGCCCGCCTGACCCGCAGACCCGGCCTCGCCGTGCTCACCGCCGGGCCCGGCGTCACCAACGGGGTCAGCGGCGTGGCCACCGCCCACTTCAACGGCTCCCCCGTCGTCGTCATGGGCGGCCGGGCACCGCGTTCCCGCTGGGGCTCCGGCGCGCTGCAGGAGATGGACCACCCGCCGCTGCTCGCGCCGGTCACCAAGCTCTCCTTCACCGGCTCGGGCCCGGACTCCGTCGGGCAGGACGTCGAGATGGCCTTCCGCACGGCCATCGCCCCGCACCGGGGCCCGGTCTTCCTCGACTTCCACATGGACGACCTGTTCGCGCCCTCCCCCGAGCACCACACCGAGACGCTCACCCCCTCCCCCCTGGAGCCCGACGCGGACGCCCTGGCCGAGATCGCCCGTCTGCTCTCCGAGGCCGAGCGCCCGGTGCTGGTGCTCGGCTCCGACGTGTGGATGGACCGCGCCGAGGAGGTCGCCCGGGGCTTCGCCGAGGAGTACCGCCTGCCGGTCGTCCCCAACGGCCAGGGCCGCGGCATCCTGCCCGCCGGGCACGAGCTGCTGGTCACCCGCGCCCGGGGGCTGGCCTTCGCCCAGGCCGACCTGGTGATCGTGGCCGGCACCCCGCTGGACTTCCGGCTCGGCTACGGCTGGTTCGGCGGCAAGGACGGCGCCCCGCTGGCCAAGGTGGTGCACCTGGCCGACGCGCCGTCGCAGATCGCCACCCACATGAAGCCCTCCGGCGCCGCGGCCGGCGACCTGTCCCTGGTCTTCTGGGGCCTGTCCGCGGCCTGCGCCGAGGCCGGCGTGTCCCCCCGGTCCTACGCCCCGTGGCTGGAGAAGCTCGCCGCGGCCGCCGCCGAGGCCATCGCCGGGGACGCCGAACTGCTGGCGTCCGCCGCCGCCCCCATCCACCCGATGCGGGTCTACGGCGAGCTGAACCGGCTCCTCGCCGACGACGCCGTGGTCATCGGCGACGGCGGCGACTTCGTCTCCTACGCCGGCAAGTACGTCGAGCCCAGGCAGCCCGGCAACTGGCTCGACCCGGGCCCGTACGGCTGCCTGGGCACCGGGCTGGGCTACGCCATCGCCGCCCGGCTGGCCCGGCCCTCCTCCCAGGTGGTGCTGCTGCTCGGCGACGGCGCCGCCGGCTTCTCGCTGATGGACGTCGACACCCTCGTACGGCACCGCCTGCCGGTGGTGATGGTCTGCGGCAACAACGGCATGTGGGGCCTGGAGAAGCACCCCATGCAGATGCTCTACGGCTACGACGTGGCCGCCGAGCTCCAGCCGCAGTGCCGCTACGACCAGGTGGTGACCGCCCTGGGCGGCGGCGGCGAGCTCGTCACGGACCCGGCGCAGATCGGTCCGGCGCTGCGCCGCGCGTTCGACTCGGGCGTGCCGTACATGGTGAACATCGCCACCGACCCGTCGGTGGCCTACCCCCGCGCCACCACCGGCGTGTGAGGGGCCTGGAGGATCCGTCCGGGGACCGTCCGGCCGGTCCGCCCCCGCGGCTCCCCGGAGACGGCGGGCGCCGTCTCCCGGCGGGCGGCGGGGGAGCCCGCCGGGCCCGTGCCCGCTACGGTTTCCCGGGTCCCCGGAGCGGGGTCAGCCCTTGGTGGCCTTGACCGTCGGCGTGGGGGTCGGCGTCGCCGGGCCACCGCCCTGGCAGGGCACGGGGTCGGCGATGAGCTCGACCGGCTTGCGGGCGTCCCACAGCTCTCCCCCGCGCGGATACTGCTGGTAGACCATCCAGCACTTCTCCGTGTCGGGTCCGCCCTCCTGGGTGACCTGTGCCTTGAAGCCGGCGTTCTTGAGCTGCTGGAGCGCCTGGGTGAGCGGCATCAGCATGACGTCCGGAACCTTCTTCTTCGGCGCCGGTGTCGGGGTGGGGGTCGGCGTCGGAGTGGGCGTGGAGGTCCGCTTCTGCGTGGTGGGGGTCGCGCTGGGCTGCGCGGGCTCGTCCTCCGTGGGCGTCGCGGGCGCCGCGGAGGGCAGGCGCTCCTCCTCGGGGGTGGGGGTCGGGCGAGGCGTCGGACGACCGCTCTGGCGTGCCTTCGGCGGCTTGCTGGGAGCGGGCGGAGTGGTGATCTCGCTCGGCAGGGGATCGGCCTTGGGCGTCTCGGAGGCGGCGACCATCCCGTTGATCGTCACCACGGCCACCGCGGAGCAGAGGACCACGGCGCCCGCGGAGACCGCCAGCAGGCCGCCCCGGCGCTTGGGCCGCTGCACGCCCCGGCGGCCCCGCCGCCCGGGGGAGAGCTCGGTCGGGGTGCCGGGCGCCACCGCGCCCGCCTGCCAGCCCGACGTCGGCTGCGCCGCCGCGTTCCAGCCGGTCTGCGGCATCGACTCGCCCCGCTGCCCGTCCGGCCGCACGGCGGCTCCCTGCCCGGGGGCCGCGCCCGTCTCGATCGGCGGGACCGCGGTCGCCCCGGTCTGCGGGCCGGCCATCGCCTGGCGTGCGGCGTCGCTCATCGCGGCGGCGCTGGGGAAGCGTCGGGCCGGGTCCTTGGAGAGCGCCCGCTCCACCAGGGCGCGGACCATCGGCGGGATGTGCTCGGGGAGCGGCGGCGGGGCCTCGCGGATGTGCTTGAGCGCGATCGTGACAGGACTGTCGCCGTCGAAGGGGCGCTGCCCGGCCAGGCACTCGTAGGCGACCACGCCGAGGGCGTAGATGTCCACCGCCGGGGTGACCGGTGCGCCCTCGGCCTGCTCCGGCGCGCAGTAGGCGGCGGTGCCGAGCACCATGCCGGCGTCGGTCAGCCGGCTGGCCGTGTCCGCCCTGGCGATGCCGAAGTCGGTGAGCACGAGCGTGCCGTCGGAGCGGACCAGCAGGTTGCCGGGCTTGACGTCCCGGTGCACGATGCCCTGGTCGTGCACCGCCTGCAGAGCCGAGGCGGCCTGGGCGATGAGCTCCATCGCGGCGCCGGGGGTGATGCTGCCGAGCCTGCCGAGCAGCCGGTCCAGCGGCTCGCCGTCCACGAACTTCATCACCAGGTACGCCGTCGCCCCCGCGCCGGGCACCTCGTGGACACCGTAGTCGTAGACGTCGACGACCCCTGGGTGGTTGATCGTCGCCATCGCCCTGGCCTCGCCCTGGAAGCGAACCAGGAAGCCTGGGTCGTCGGTGCGCCCCGGAAGCAACACCTTCACGGCGACGGTGCGGGCCAGGACGGTGTCCTCACCCCGCCACACCTCGCCCATGCCGCCGGCACCGATGCGGGTATCTAGGCGATACCGCCCGGCCAGCGTCGTGCCTTGGGCCACCATGACTCCCCCGTAACCCTCTCCACTCCCACCCCAGGGCTCTCCAATAAAGCGGATTTGTATCGTGGCAACGTCACGGCGGCATAACGAAGTCCTGCACGCCGCTTGACCCGCTCGTGGGGCGCGAGCGGCAGCATGACACAAAAGTCCAAGCTTCGGGGCTATTTATACAGTTTGCTGGTCAAGATACGCGACCCGGGCCAGAAACGGGCAACCCCGACCTGCCTTCCAGATCTCCGATGTGAGGACTCTCCACCACGGAACGGACGCCAGGAAGAGGATACGCGGGAGCGGGCGTCCGGCCGGACGCCCTCAGCCGCTCAGCGTGCCGTGCTCGGCGCAGCGGGCCGACCAGCCCGCAGGCGTCACCTGCACCACCATCCGGCGCCGGCAGCGGGCGCAGTAGCGCGGCGGCTCCAGCTCCCGCGCGGCCCGGCAGGGGCCGTGGTCGGCGCCGTCCGCCGGACCTCCGCAGTGATCGCAGTACGGGTTCCGATATCGCGTCACAGCCCAGACCCTATGCTGGCCCTCATGACGCTCGCTCCCGGTCTGCACGCCCGGCTCCTCATCATGGTCGAGAAGAGCGACACCGCGATGAAGGTCGGCAGCGGCGACGTCCCCGTGCTGGGCACCCCCCGCCTGCTCGCCCTCGCCGAGCAGGCCACCGTCCGGGCGGTCGCGGACGCGCTGGAGCCCGGCCAGACCTCCGTGGGCACCAGGGTCGCCCTGGAGCATCTGGCGGCCAGTCCGATCGGCACCCACGTCGAGATCGCCGCCGAGCTCACCGAGGTCGACGGCCGCCGCCTGGTCTTCGCCTTCACCGCCCGGGACGCCCGGGCCACCGTCGCGACCGGCACGATCGAGCGCGTGGTCGTCGACCGCGAGCGCTTCCTCGCCCGGCTCTCCGGCTGACCGCCCCCGCCGTACCCGTGGGCGGGCACGGCGCGGGAGCACCCGGGCCGGGCCGCCGTCCGCGGCCGCCCGGCGGTCACCCGTCCGGACGGCCGCGGACGGCGCTCGGCGGAGCTACTCGATGACGGCGATGAGATCGCCCTCCTGGATCACATCGCCCTCGGCCACCTTGATCTGGGCCACCACGCCGTCGTCCTCCGCGATGACCGGGATCTCCATCTTCATCGACTCCAGGATGACCAGCGTGTCGCCGTCCGCCACGGTGTCGCCCTCGGAGACGAGGACCTTCCAGACGTTCGCCACCATCTCCGCGCGTACCTCAACCACCGCGAACTCCCTCACTGTCACTCTCGACGTTCATGCTCGATCCGGCCCGCGCGGGCCGCGGCCGCACGCGCCCGTTCCCCGGGCCCGCCGCACCGCACGCGCCCGCGCGGATCAGGCCCTCATCCGGGACACCAGCCCGGTGTCGTAATCTCCGGCGACGAACTCGGGGTGCTCCAGCAGCTCCGCGCAGAACGGCAGGTTGTGCTTGGGCCCCTCGATCTGGAAGCCCGCCACGGCCTTGCGCGCCCGCTCCAGCGCCTCGTCCCGGGTCCGGCCGTACACGCAGAGCTTGGCCATGAGCGGGTCGTAGAACGGCGTGACCGCGGTGCCCGCGGCGTAGCCGGAGTCGACCCGCACACCCTCCCCGGAGGGCTCCTCCCACACGTCGATCTTCCCCGGTCCGGGCAGGAACCGCCGGGGGTCCTCCGCGTAGACCCGGAACTCGATCGCGTGGCCGGAGGGCGCCACCGGCGGCGGCTCCGCCTCCCCCGCGGCGATGCGCAGCTGCTGCTCCACCAGGTCCACCCCCGTGACCAGCTCGGTCACCGGGTGCTCCACCTGGAGCCGGGTGTTCATCTCCAGGAAGACGAAGTCCTGCGCGTCCGCGTCGACCAGGCACTCCACGGTCCCGGCCCCGAGGTATCCCACCGCCTCGCCCGCCCGCACGGCCGCCGCCAGCATGCGCTCGCGCAGCCGCGGGGTGATGCCGGGCGACGGCGTCTCCTCCACGACCTTCTGGTGGCGGCGCTGCACCGAGCAGTCGCGCTCGCCCAGCGCGACGACCGTGCCGTCCGGGAAACCGAGGATCTGCACCTCGACGTGGCGGGCGCGCTCTATGTAGCGCTCGAGCAGGATGGCGGGCCCCGCGGAGGCGCCGTCCCGCCCGGCGGCGCCGAAGCGGGCGGCGGCCCGCGCCGCCGTCTCGAACGCCTTGGCCAGCTCCGCCTCGTCGCGGGCGACGCCCATGCCGATGCCGCCGCCCCCGCCCGCGGCCTTCACCATGACCGGGTAGCCGATCCCGGCCGCCGCGGCCACGGCCTGCTCCAGGCCGGTGACCGGCTCCCTGGTCCCGGCCGCGACGGGAACACCCGCGGCCTCCATCAGGTTGCGCGCGTTGATCTTGTCGCCCATCCGCTCGATCGCCTCGGGCGAGGGGCCGATCCAGACCAGCCCCGCGTCGATCACGGCACGGGCGAAGCCCGCGTTCTCGGAGAAGAAGCCGTACCCCGGATGGACCGCCTGCGCCCCCGACGCCCGGGCCGCCTCGAGCACCTTGTCCGCATCGAGGTAGCTCTGCACCGGGTTGGCGGGACCCAACAGGACCGCCTCGTCGGCCTCCTTCACGAACGGCAGGTCCGCGTCGGCCTCGGAGTACACCGCGATGGCCCGCACCCCCATGCGGCGGACCGTACGGATGACGCGCCTGGCGATTTCGCCGCGGTTCGCGACCAGGACAGACTCGAACACGTAGTGGCCCCTTTCGACCGCTCCACCCTAAGGCCGGGGCCTCGGCCCGGCCTTTCCCCCGACGGCACTGATCACAGCAGCGTGAGCTGTAGGAAACTTACAATGCGCGGGGCCGGAAACCCTCGTACGACAAGCCGGGAGACGGCGTTCTGCTCACCTCGTGCCCCGGTCCCGGACGTCCCGGCGGGCCCACCGGGCCGCCTCCGTCTCCCGGACCGGTCAGTAGCGGGCGAGGCGGCCGGTGACCCGCACCAGCGCCTCGACGACGGCGGGGTCGTACTCTCCGCCGACGCCGAGGCGGAGCCGCTCCAGCGCGGCTCCGGCGCGGTCCCGGTCGGTGGAACCGCCCACCAGGTCGTCGTAGGCGTTGGCGGCCTTGATGATGCGGCTCGACAGCGGCGACCGCCGGCCGCAGGGCTCGCACTGGCGGCGGACGATCTCCGCCACCCGGTCCAGCACCCCCGTCTGCCGGATCACCTCGGCGCCCAGCTCGGCGATCCGGCGGGCCTGCGCCGGATCGGTGAGCACGGTCGCGCCGCCGGGGATCGGGTCGCGGAGCGAGAGCTGCCCGATGTCGTGCATGAGCGCGGCGTACTCCAGCTCCAGCAGCTCCGGCTCCGCCATGCCCAGCTCCCGCCCGACGGCGACCGACAGGCGGCTCACCCGGCGCGAGTGCCCCGGCTCGACGTAGCCGGCGACCTCGGTGACCTGCGCCAGCGCCCGGACGGTCTGCAGGTAGGTCGCCCGGATCCCGGCGTACTTGCGGAAGGCGACCTGGGTGACCAGCAGCGGCGCGGCGAAGACCAGCAGCGCCGCCATGTCCATGCTGTGCGAGGCGAGCGCGAGCAGGATGCCGGAGGCCGCCACGGCGACGCCCAGCGGCACGGCCATCCGCAGCTCGTCGCGGACGGCGACCCGGAACGCGGCGCGCACCTGCTCGGCCCGGATGACGGCGGCCAGCAGCACGTCGACCAGCACCGTCACCAGGATCAGCACCGCCATCACGCCCAGCGCGGGCGTCCAGCTCCCCTCGGGCGGCCGCGTCGTCTCGTGCAGCGTCCCGGCCAGCGGCCGGTAGGCGACGGCCAGCAGCGCGCCCGTGAGCAGGCGCCGGGCCATCGCGTCGAGCTGCGGCGGACGTCCCACCGCCAGGTGCGGCAGCGCCCCGGCCACCATGCCGACCGCCAGCACCGCGACGACCTGCAGGGCCGAGTGGGTCGCCGGCGTGCTGCCCATGTCGAGCAGGAGCGTGTAGCCGAGCGCGGCGGCGGCCCCGATCGGCGCCACCTCCCGGTTGCCCGGCATGGTGAGCCTGGCCAGCTCCCCGGCCGCGATCAGCGCGCCGAACCCGATCGCGAACTCCGGCTGGTGCAGCCCCACCGCGGCCGTGTAGGCCACCCCCGCCACCGCCACCAGGCCCGCCGCGGAGATGAGCAGGAGCTGGCCGGAGTCGAGCCGCCGGAACGCGCGGGCGGCCGGGAGCGCCGTACCGGCGGTGCCGGTCACCGCTCCGTCCCCATCGTCGCGTCCGACACCACCTGGATCGGGCTGGTCGGGTCGTCGTGGTCCTTGGTGGTGGTCTCCGCCGTGCCGGCCGGCGGAGCCGCCACCGGACGCGGCGACTCCCACCCGTGCCGGTCCAGGGCCTTGAGGAAGGCGTTCACCATGACCGGGTCGAACTGGGTGCCCGCGCCCTTGCGCAGCTCCTCCGTGGCCACCTCGATCGGGCGGGCGTTGCGGTAGGAGCGGTCGGAGGTCATCGCGTCGAAGGCGTCGGCCACCGCGATGATCCTGGCGAACTCCGGGATCTCGTCCCCGGCCAGCCCCATCGGGTAGCCCTTGCCGTCCTGCCGCTCGTGGTGGTGCATGATCCCGGCGAAGGCCTCGTCCAGGAAGTCGATGCCCCGCACGATCTCCAGCCCGCGCATCGGGTGGAGCTGGATGGCGGCGAACTCCTCCTCGGTGAGCGGGCCCTCCTTCTGCAGCACCTTCGTCGGCACGCCCAGCTTGCCCACGTCGTGCAGCATGCCCGCGTAGCGGATCGCCCGCAGCCGCTCCGAGCCCATCCCGATCTCCTCGGCGATCATGCCGGAGGCCCGGGAGACCCGGGTGCAGTGGCCCCGGGTGTAGTAGTCCTTGGTCTCCACCGCCTGGCAGAGCGCGGCGATCGTGGCGTCGTAGGAGCGCTGCTGGGCGTGGTACTGGCCGAAGGCCCAGCGGGCGACGAACAGCGGGATCAGCACCAGCACCGCGGCGATCGAGGCGACCGTCGCCCACAGCCCGGCGATCAGCAGGCCGAAGGTGGCGTATCCCAGGTAGGAGACCAGGAACTGGGCCAGTCCGCGCAGCGGCACCTGGTCGGCCTGGCCGGTCACCACCAGGACGCCCGCGATCAGGGCGAAGTTCAGCGGCACGAACACCGCCGCCGCCCCGGCGAACGGCACGATCAGATCACTGAAGTCGGCCCCCGCCATGCCCGGCGCGGAGGCCGGGCTGCCGAGCAGCGTCGTGTAGACCCAGCCCGCGCCGTAACCGCAGATCGCGAACTGGGCGCCGTTGAACAGCCGCTTCACCAGCGGCAGGCCGGGCCGCACGCTGAACACGGCCGTCACGCCGACGAGCGCCGCGCCCTCCGGGCCCACCAGCACCACCGCGGCGAGGGCGGCCGAGAAGCTGACCGAGACCGCGGCCTGCCTGACGCTGAGCAGCGTCGGCATCGACTCGCACACCAGGAACAGCAGGGCCAGCACCAGCAGGGTGGACCAGTCGAGCCGCTCGGTCCGGCCGCTCCCCAGCACGCCGTGGAGGAGCAGCCCGAAGGCCGTCCCGATCACGGCGACGAGGTAGACCTTGGCAAACCATGGCAGTCCACGCAATGCGGCCACCCTAGGGGTCCTACGGGCGCGTGTTCAGGTCCAGGAGATCCCCGGGTGTGCCCGGATGACCGTTTCCTTCGACATGCGCTGCCTCCACGTTGATTTCGTGTCTCAGGCTACAGAAGCGAACCGCTTCCGGCGGGATGGACCGATAATCGCAAGCAAAGCGTAACCAACCCAGCACGAGGAGTTTGTCAGCGTACCGACGAGCGGCTCCGCGCCCACTCGACGGTGGTCTTCAGCCCGGTGACCAGGTCCGTCCGGGGCCGCCAGCCGAGCGCCTCGAACGCGGGCGCCGGGTCGACCGCCATCGCGGGCAGGTCCCCCAGGCGCGCGGGGGCGCTGCCCGGCGTGTCGGGCGCCCCGGCCGTCGCCGCGACGAGGCCGTGCAGCTCGCGGTCGGTGGTCTGGATCCCGGTGCCGAGGTTGAACCGGCCGCCGCCGCCCGCCTGTCCGCAGGCCCGGGCGAAGCCGTCCACCACGTCGTCGACGTAGACGTAGTCGCGCGTCTGCGTGCCGTCGCCGTACACCACGGTGGGCGCCCCGTTGAGCAGCGCGTCGGTGAAGATCGCGACCACACCGGCCTCGCCCTCGGGCGACTGGCGGGGTCCGTACACGTTGGAGAGCACGAGCGTGGTGTAGTCGATGCCGTACAGCGCCTTGAAGGTCGCCAGGTAGACCTCCGCGCTCAGCTTGGAGGCCGCGTACGGCGAGCGCGGGTCGGTGGCCGCGCCGGCGGGGACCGGGATGACCGCGGGCCGGCCGTACACCGCGACGGAGGAGGCGAAGACGACCTTGCGCGTGCCGCCCCGCCGGGCGGCGGAGAGCACGGAGACGGTGCCCTCGACGTTCAGCCGGGCGTCGTGGACCGGGTCCGCCACGCTCCGGCGCACACTGATCTGCGCGGCGAGGTGGCAGACGACCTCGGGCCGGAACTCCTCGGCCAGGTCGGCCAGCGCGGGGTCGCGGACGTCCATCTCGTGCATGCCGAAGCGCGGGTTCCGCTCCGCGTCCGCGAGATTGGCCCGGCTCCCCGAGGAGAGGTCGTCCACGACCCCCACCTCGTGTCCGTCGGCCAGCAGCCGGTCCACCAGGTTGGACCCGATGAACCCCGCTCCTCCGGTGACGAGTATCCGCATGCCGCTCCCCGTTCGTCGTCACGAGGCCGCGGCCGGGCGCGCCGGATGTCCTCACCACGCGCGGGAGGGCCTCGCCGACATCGCCCCGTGCGGCCCGTACGGCCGTTGTCGTACGGGAATCCTAGAGGTCAGGAGGTCAGTTCGCTGCGCACCTGGTCGATCCGGTTGAGGACCTTGGCCCTCAGGTCGTCGGGGACCTGCTCGCAGCCGCAGTGCTTGGCCACGAGCTGTTTGACCACCTGCTCCAGGCCGTACTCCTTCAGGCAGGGGCCGCACTCGTCCAGGTGCTGGCGGATGTCGACGCAGTTGCCCTCGTCGAGCTCGCCGTCGAGGTAGTTGTAGACCTTGTCCAGTACCTCACGACAGTCGGTGTCGTGGTGCTCTCCACAGCTCACTGTGCACCCTCCGCAGGAACCAGGCCACGCTCCCGGGCGTAGTCCTCGAGTTGCGTCCGCAGCTGCCGGCGTCCGCGGTGGAGCCTCGACATCACGGTCCCGATCGGGGTCCCCATGATGTCGGCGATCTCCTTGTAGGGGAAGCCCTCGACGTCGGCGAGGTAGACCGCGATCCGGAAGTCCTCCGGGAGCGCGGCCAGCGCGTCCTTGACGTCGCTGTCGGGAAGGTGCTCGAGCGCCTCGATCTCGGCCGACTTCAGCCCCGCCGAGGTGTGCGACTCGGCCCTGGCCAGCTGCCAGTCCTCGATCTCCTCCGCGCCCGACTGCTTCGGCTCCCGCTGCTTCTTGCGGTAGCTGTTGATGAAGGTGTTGGTGAGGATGCGGTAGAGCCAGGCCTTGAGGTTCGTGCCTTCCTGGAACTGGTGGAAGGACGCGAACGCCTTCGCGAAGGTCTCCTGGACGAGGTCTTCGGCGTCGGCGGCGTTCCTGGTCATCCGGAGCGCGGCGGAGTAGAGCTGGTCGAGATAGGGCAGCACATCCCGCTCGAACCGCTGGCTCCGCTGCTCCAGAGTCTCCGCGTCTGTCGCAGGGACCGGACCCACCCCCTTAAGATCTCCGGAGTCCGGCTCACGCGGGACACCGTACAGAGCGGAGGATACCCGCTCGGCGGTGGACGGCCGATCGCCGGGGTGGACGGCGGTTTCGATCAAGGCGAGCATTCGCTGGGCCAACCTCCCGAAAGGATCTGCGCTGTTCGTTGGCAACACGCCCGCCCGGCCGTCTGTTCCCGCAAGATAGAAGGTGACGAACGAGCCGGTACGGGGAAAAACATACGTACCGGCAGGTAGCTTCAGACCACCGGAGAACCCCGACGCCAGGAGCCGCTTGTGCTGCCCATCCCGGCCGAAGAGCTGAACGGCTCAGGAACGCTCGGGCCGTACTGGACCTTTTACCGCGCGGTCGTCGCCGAGCAGCTGAACCGCTGGCTGCCCCGCACCCCGTCCACCATCCTCGACCTGTCCCGCGGACAGGGCCGCTGGTCCGCCCAGGCGGCGCGCGCCGGGCACCGGGTGATCGAGGTGGTCGACTTCCGCAAGACGCTGGCGGCCGACGCCGGACCGGTCCTGCGGGACGCCGACCGGGTCCGCCGGGTCCGCGCCGACGACCTGCGCTTCCTCCCCGACGGCAGCATGGACGCCGTGCTCGCCGAGGACCGGGCGATGTCCCTGGAGCTCATGGCCGAGTCCGCGGTCGGCGACATCGCCCGGGTGCTGCGCCCCGGCGGCCGGGCACTGGTCTGCGTCGACTCGCTGGTGCTGGGCATGGCGATCCTCGCCGAGCAGAACTACTGGGCCCACCTCCGCCAGACCGGCGAGGTCATGCTCGTGCCCTGGCCCGACGGGAGCATCACCCGCTGCTTCAGCAGCACGCAGCTGCGCGAACTGCTGGTCGAGGCCGGGCTGGAGGTCGAGTGGATCCGGCCGCGGACCGTCCTGTCGCCCTCGGCGGTCGACCACGTGCTCGCGTCCGACTCCCGCGCGCTGAACTGGCTGGTCCGCACCGAGCTGGAGGCCCACCCGGACGACGACGACACCGTGGGCATCCACCTCGTGGCCAGCGCCCGCCGACCCGAGGACTCCTAGCGGCGGCGCTCCTTCCTCGACTGGCACTGCACGCACCGGGCGGCCTCCGGGCGCGCCTCCAGCCTGCCCTCCGGCACGGACGTGCCGCAGTCCACGCACAGGCCGTAGCGCCCGTCGTCGATCCGCTTGAGCGCCTCCAGGACGGAACGGCGCTGCCGGACGGCCACGTCCAGCATGGCCCTGGCCCGGTCGGCCTCGGTCAGCACGGCCCCGGCGTCGGCCGCGGACCGATCGTGGAAGGCGGAGGGGTCTCCTCTGAGGATCCCGATGGACCGGTCGAGCTCGCTGAGCATGGTCTCCAGGCGCATGCGCGCGGTCGCGTCGTTCACGAGCGCACCTCCGGGATGCGGGGGCTGCCCCGGCGGGATTCCCCGGATCTCCCGCCGGGCACGGGGGACGGCTTGGGTCGCGTCACCTCACGCGGCGCGCGGAGGTTCCGCTTTCCTCACCGGATGCCCGCTCAGCACGGTTTTTACACCGGCCACCGGCTCTTTTCAGAAGAGAGCCGACTCCTTTCCCCCTTCTTCACGCAGCGGCTCGACCAGCTCCGGCCCGTTGTTGCGGACGGAGTTCACCGCGGTCGAGACGGGGTGGATCGCAAGCCCCGTGGAGCCGGCCGGGATCAGGAACTCCCGCGCGTCGCGGACCCCCGGGTCGAGCCAGTCGCCCCACCGGTCGCGCTCGATCAGCATCGGCATGCGGTCGTGCACCTTGCCCGCCTCGTCCACCGCGGTGGTGGTGATGACCGTGCAGGTCGCCAGCCACGCGTCCGGGTCGTCGTCGGGCCGCCCCCGATCGCGCCAGAACTCGTACAGCCCCGCCATCGCCATGACGGAGCCGTCGGCCGGCCGGATGAAGTAGGGCTGCTTCTTCGGCCTGCCCCCGGCGCCGGTCTCCTCCAGCACGGCCCACTCGTAGTAGCCGTCGGCCGGGATCAGGCAGCGGCGCCCGGCGAACGCCCGGCGGAACGACGGCTTCTCGGCCACGGTCTCCACCCGCGCGTTGATCATTTTGGCGCCGATGGACGGATCCTTGGCCCACGACGGCACCAGCCCCCAGCGCAGCACGCGCAACTGGCGCACCGGCCGGGCCTCCTCCGCCGCCTCCTTGGGCGCCCGGCTGAGCACCGCGTAGACCGGCTTGGTCGGCGCGACGTTGTAGTCGGGCCTCAGCTCGGATCCGTCGGCGCCGTCGAGCTCCACCTCGAACTCCTCCAGCAGCTGCCGCTTGCTCCGCGCAGCCGCGAATCTCCCGCACATACCCCCACTCTGCCACCTTCCGGCGCACCCGGCCCGGACCGGTCCGCGGACCGTCCCGGAGGCCTCCTTCCGGCTGGCCGCGCCCCGGGCGCCGGCCCCTCCCCTCCCGCGACACCCCCGTCCGCACCCGGCGTTTCCCGCCCGGCGAGCCGCTCTCGGTAGGCTCGTGGCATGTCGTCCGCTCCGCTGTGGCCCGCCCCGACCGCGACCCGTCCCGTCCACGCGACCGTCCCGGTCCCGGGTTCGAAGTCCGTGACCAACCGCGCGCTGCTGCTGGCCGCGCTCGCCGACGGCCCCGGCACCGTACGGCTGGCGCTGCGCAGCCGCGACTCCGACCTGATGGCCGACGCCCTGCGCACGCTCGGCGCCACGATGACCTCCTCCGGAGAGAGCGGCTCCAGCCTCGACTGGGCCGTCGTCCCCGGGCCGGTCACCGGCGGAGGCCGCATCGACGTGGGCCTGGCCGGCACCGTCATGCGCTTCGTGCCGCCGGTGGCCGCGCTCGCCGACGGCGAGGTCTCCTTCGACGGCGACCCGCACGCGCGCAAGCGCCCGATGGGGGTGATCCTCGCCGCGCTGCGGGCGCTGGGCGCGCACGTCACGGGCGACGCGCTGCCGTTCACGATCCGCGGGCCGCTGACCGGCGGCGAGGTCGTGCTCGACGCGTCCGGTTCCTCGCAGTTCCTCTCCGGCCTGCTGCTGGCCGCCGCGCGCTTCCCCAAGGGGGTGACGGTCCGGCACTCCGGACCGCCGGTCCCGTCGCAGCCGCACATCCGGATGACGGTCCAGATGCTCCGCGAGCGCGGCGTGCACGTCGACGACTCCGAGCCGGACGTCTGGCGGGTCGAGCCCGGCACGATCCGGGCCACCGACTTCACCGTGGAGCCCGACCTGTCCAACGCGGCGCCGTTCCTGTCGGCGGCGATGGTCACCGGCGGCACGGTCGTCATCCCCGGCTGGCCCTCCGCCACGACGCAGCCCGGCGACCGGCTCCGGGAGATCCTGTCCGACATGGGCGCCTCCGTCGCGTTCACCGCCGACGGGCTGGCGGTGACCGGCACCGGCCGCGTCCGCGGCATCGACGCCGACCTGCGCGACGTCGCCGAGCTCACCCCGACGATCGCCGCGCTCGCCGCGCTCGCCGACTCCCCCAGCCGGATCCGCGGCGTCGCGCACATCCGCGGGCACGAGACCGACCGGCTGGCGGCGCTGGCCGCCGAGATCAACGGCCTCGGCGGTGACGTGGACGAGACCGAGGACGGGCTGGAGATCCGGCCGCGCC
Source organism: Planomonospora alba (assembly GCF_039534085.1). Classification (NCBI taxonomy): domain Bacteria; kingdom Bacillati; phylum Actinomycetota; class Actinomycetes; order Streptosporangiales; family Streptosporangiaceae; genus Planomonospora; species Planomonospora alba. The sequence continues at coordinate 10,812 of NZ_BAAAUT010000058.1, read as the reverse complement.
CGCTGCGCGGCGGGGTGTTCCACTCCTACGCCGACCACCGCATGGCCACCGCCGGCGCGGTGATCGGCCTGGCCGTGCCGGGGGTCCAGGTGGAGGACATCGCCACCACGGGTAAGACCCTGCCGGAGTTCGCCTCCATGTGGGCGCGGATGTTGGGAGGCGACCGCTGAGAAGGCGGGAGTACGACGAGGACGACGTCAGGGTCCGGCCGGGGAAGGGCTCCCGGCCCCGGACCCGGATCCGCCCTGCGCACGAGGACGCCGTCCAGGGGTTCGTCGTGGGCGTCGACCGCGGCCGCTACACGTGCCTGGTGACCGACGGGGCCGGCCGCGGCGGCCGCCGCGGCTCCCGGGAGCGCGGTGGCCGGGCCGCCAAGGCGCAGGCGGGCGGCACGCTGGTGGTGGCGATGAAGGCCCGCGAGCTCGGCCGCAAGGGCATCGTGGTCGGCGACCGGGTCGCGCTGGTGGGCGACGTCTCCGGCAGGCCCGACACGCTGGCCCGCGTCGTCCGAGTGGAGCCGCGCGCCTCGATGCTCCGCCGCTCCGCCGACGACACCGACGACACCGACGGCATCGAGCGGCCCGTCGTCGCCAACGCCGACCAGCTGGTGATCGTCGTGGCGCTGGCCGACCCGCCGCCCCGTCCCCGCATGATCGACCGCATGCTCGTGGCGGCCTACGACGCCGACATCGAGCCGTTGCTCTGCCTGACCAAATCCGACCTCGCCTCGCCGGAGGAGATCGTCTCGCTGTACGCGCCGCTCGGCCTGCCGTACGTGGTGGTGCACAAGGGCGGCGAGCTCGACGAGTTGCGGGAGCGGCTGCGCGACCGGATCAGCGTGCTCGTGGGGCACTCCGGAGTGGGCAAGTCCACCCTGGTGAACACCCTTGTGCCGCACGCCAACCGGGCCGTCTCGCACGTCAACGCGGTGACCGGCCGGGGCCGGCACACCTCCACCTCGGCCGTGGCGCTGGAACTGCCGGAGGGCGGCTGGATCATCGACACCCCCGGCGTGCGCAGCTTCGGCCTGGCGCACATCTCGGCCGAGACCGTCGTGGCGGGCTTCCCCGACCTGGTCGAGGGCACGGTCGGGTGCCCCAAGGGCTGCACCCACCTGGGCGAGGACTGCGCGCTGGACGCGTGGACGGCCGCCGGTCACGCCGACCCGGCCCGGCTGGACTCGCTGCGCCGCCTGCTGTCCAGCCGCGAGGGCGCCGCCGACGACGACCGGCGCCCGGACGACCTGCCCTGACCTTCCCTACGGCCGGCGCCCCCTCCCACCGGACCCCGCGTCACGGCCCGGCGGGCGCCCCGGGGCCCGCCGCGGCCCGGGGCGCCCGATCCGTCTCCCCCTCTCCTGCCCCGGGCCGCCGACGCGGTAGCGTTCCCCCGTGACGGGTTACAACGACGACCTCAGGCTCGCCCACGTCATGGCCGACGCCGCCGACGACCTGACCCTGCGCCGGTTCAAGGCGGTGGACCTGCGGGTCGAGACCAAGCCCGACCTGACCCCGGTGAGCGACGCCGACCGGGCGGTCGAGGAGGCGATCCGGAACACGCTCCGCCGGGCCCGGCCCCGGGACGCCATCGTCGGCGAGGAGTTCGGCACGACCGGGCACGGCGCCCGGTCGTGGATCATCGACCCGATCGACGGCACGAAGAACTACGTGCGCGGCGTCCCCGTCTGGGCCACGCTCATCGCCCTGATGGACGCCGGCCGCGTCGTCGTCGGCCTGGTCTCCGCGCCGGCGCTCGGCCGCCGCTGGTGGGCCGCCCGCGACGGCGGCGCCTGGACCGGCAGGAGCCTGACCAAGGCCACCCGCTGCCAGGTCTCCTCCGTCGCCCGGCTGGAGGACGCCTCCTTCTCCTACTCCAGCCTGGGCGGCTGGGAGGAGGCCGGCAGGCTCGACCACTTCCTCGGCCTGACCCGCTCGGTCTGGCGCACCCGCGCCTACGGCGACTTCTGGTCGCACATGATGGTCGCCGAGGGGGCGGTCGACCTGTCCGCCGAGCCCGAGCTCTCCCCATGGGACATCGCGGCCCTGACCGTGATCGTGGAGGAGGCCGGCGGCATCTGGACCGACCTGTCCGGCGTCCCCGGCCTGGACGGCGGGAGCCTGGTCTGCACCAACGGCGCCCTGCACGGCGAGGTCCTCAAGCGCCTCGGCGGCGGCCCGCTCACCCTTCCCGTCTGACCCGCCCGTCCCGGTCGGCCCGGCCGCCTGTCGGCCCCGCCCGGCCCCCGCACCGGCGGCCGGGCGGGCCCGGCGCGCACACCGCCGTCCCCGCGCGGGGACGCGCCCGCCTCCCTTTCGGGGAACGTTCCAGAACCGGCCGGTGAAACGCTCCAACGCCGCCCCGCCCCGGCCCGCCGACGCCCGTCCCGGACAGGTTTCCCCTGCTCAGGACCACTGCCACACGGGTGACCGGACACATTCATCTCCCGTTCACCTTTACTCGGGCTTTGAGTCACTTTGCCTCCCTACTGTCCTGAAGCGTTGAAGGACTTAGTGGGAGGAACCCAACCGTGAAGTATGCAGGCCGGCTCGCCGCGGTCACCCTCGCCGGCGCGCTCTCGCTCGCTGCGTGCGGCACCGATAACAACACCCCCGGCTCCGACACCTCCGCCGCGGCGGCCACGGGGAGCTCGGATTCCGGCCTCAGCGGTACGATCAACGCCGCCGGCTCTTCCGCGCAGGCCAACGCCATCGACGAGTGGAAGAAGAAGTTCCAGCAGGCCAACCCCGGGGTGAGCCTCAACTACCAGCCCAGCGGCTCCGGCGCCGGCATCCAGGCGTTCATCCAGGGCACGGTCGCGTTCGCCGGCTCCGACTCCGCGCTCAACGAGGAGAAGGGCGAGCCCGCCCAGGCGGACGCCCGCTGCAAGACCGGCAAGGCCATCAACATCCCGATGGTGACCGGCCCGGTGGCCGTCGTCTACAACCTGGAGGGCGTGGACGGGCTGCAGCTCTCCCCCAAGACCCTGGGCAAGATCTTCAACAGCGAGATCACCAAGTGGGACGACGCGGCGATCAAGGCCGACAACCCCGACGCCCAGCTGCCCTCGACCCCGATCCAGGCGTTCCACCGCTCGGACGAGTCGGGCACCAGCGACAACTTCACGAAGTTCCTCGCCAAGACCGCTGACTGGCCGCACGAGCCGGCCAAGGCCTGGCCGGCCGAGGCCAAGGGCCAGGGCGCCAAGGGCTCCGACGGCATCGCCCAGTCGGTGAAGTCGACGCCGGGCGCGATCAGCTACGTCGAGCTGTCCTACGCCGAGAACTCCGGCCTGCAGAAGGCCAAGGTCGCCAACGGCTCCGGCGAGTTCGTCGAGCTGACCCCCGAGAGCGCGGGCAAGACCGTCGAGGCCGCCGAGATCACCGGCACCGGCAACGACCTCAAGCTCAGCATCGACTACGCCACCAAGGCCGCGGGCGCGTACCCGATCGTTCTGGTGACCTACGAGATCACCTGCGAGAAGGGCCTCTCCCCCGAGGAGGCGAAGCTCGTCAAGTCCTTCCTCGGCTACACCGCCAGCGACGAGGGCCAGGCCGTCCTGAAGGACCTGGGCTACGCCCCGCTGCCGCCGGCCATGCTCACCAAGGTCCGCACCGCCATCGAGGCGATCTCCTAATCCGATGGCGACCGACGTTCGTACCCGTGACGGCGGGCCGGCCCTGAGCCGGTCCGCCTCGCGGCGCAGCCGCGGTGAAGCCCCCTTCCGCTACGCCTCCACCGGCGCCGGAGTCTTCCTCCTGGTGATCATGGCGGCCATCGCCGTCTTCCTCATCGTCGAGGCGGTCCCGGCCCTGCAGGCGAACAAGGGCAGCTTCTTCACCGACCTCACCTGGGAGCCGAACAGCACCGGGTCCTTCGGCATCGCCGCCCTGGCGTTCGGGACCGTCATGAGCTCCGTGCTCGCCCTCGTCATCGCGGTGCCGGTGGCGGTGGGCGTTGCCCTGTTCATCTCCCACTACGCCCCGCGCCGGATGGCCGGGGTCCTGGGATACGTCATCGACCTGCTCGCGGCCGTCCCCAGCGTCGTGTACGGCCTGTGGGGCGTCATCTTCCTCGTCCCCTTCATCCAGGGCCCGTCGGAGTTCCTCAACGAGTACCTCGGGTTCATCCCGCTGTTCGACGGCGACATCGTCGCGGGCCGCTCGATGCTGACCGCGTCGGTCGTCCTGGCGATCATGATTCTGCCGATCATCGCGGCGATCTCCCGGGAGGTCTTCCTCCAGGTGCCGAAGACGCACGAGGAGGCGGCGCTCGCCCTCGGCGCGACCCGCTGGGAGATGATCAGAACCGCGGTGCTCCCGTTCGGCCGCCCCGGAGTGATCAGCGCGGCCATGCTCGGTCTCGGCCGTGCCATGGGAGAGACGATCGCCGTCGCGCTCATCTTCCCGGCGACGTTCGGGATCAGCTTCGAGATCCTCACCCCGCAGGGCAACAGCATCGCCGCCAACATCGCCAACGGCTTCGGCGAGGCCACCGACATCGGACGCGGCGCCCTGATCGCGTCGGGTCTGGTGCTGTTCGTCATCACGCTGCTCGTGAACATGGGCGCACGCATGATCGTCGCCCGCCGCAAGGAGTACTCGGGGGCCGCCGCATGACCGCAGTCCAGCACGCCGGGATCCGCCGCGGCGGAATCCAGCGCATCTCGGCCGCACGGCGGTTCAAGGACCGGTTCGTCCAGGCACTCGTGTACCTGGCGTTCGCCCTCGCCCTGGTGCCGCTGGTCGCCGTCCTCTGGATGGTGATCGCGAACGGTCTCGCCCGCTTCGACATGGAGTTCCTCACCCACTCCATGCGCAACATCGGGGCCACCGACGCCGGGGGCGGCGCCTACCACGCCATCCTCGGCACCCTGGAGCAGGTCCTGCTGGCCTCGGCCATCTCCATCCCGGTCGGCCTGCTCACCGCGATCTACCTGGTCGAGTACGGCGAGGGCGGGCGCCTGGGCCGGGCGATCAGCTTCTTCGTGGACGTCATGACCGGCATCCCGTCCGTGGTCTCCGGCCTGTTCATCCTGGCCTTCTGGGTCCTCGCCCTGGGCATGCCGTTCTCCGGCTTCGCGGGCGCGCTGGCCCTGTCGATCCTGATGATGCCGACCGTGGTCCGCTCCGCGGAGGAGATGCTGCGCCTGGTCCCCAACGACCTGCGCGAGGCCTCCTACGCCCTGGGCGTGCCCAAGTGGCGCACGATCATCAGGGTCGTGCTGCCGACCTCGTTCACCGGCATCGCCACCGGCGTCATGCTCGCCATCGCCCGTGTCGCGGGTGAGACCGCTCCCCTGCTCCTCACGGTCTTCTTCACGGACTCCATCAACGCGGACCCGTTCAACGGCCCGCAGATGGGCCTGCCGCTCTATGTCTTCGACCAGGCGGCCCGCCCCACGGACACCGCCATCGACCGCGCATGGGCCGGAGCCCTCACCCTCATTCTGATCGTCATGCTGCTCAACCTGGTGGCGCGCTTCATCGCCTGGTGGCGCTCGCCCTCCGGGAAGAGCTAGGAGGAAAGCCGAAATGAGCCAGCAGATCCAGGTTTCCGGCCTCGACGCGTACTACGGCAAGCACAAGGCGATCGAGGACATCTCGATGACGATCGAGCCGCAGTCGATCACCGCCTTCATCGGCCCGTCGGGGTGCGGCAAGTCCACCTTCCTCAGGACGCTCAACCGGATGCACGAGGTCATCCCGGGCGCCCGGGTCGAGGGGAAGGTCCTGCTCGACGGCGAGGACCTCTACGCCGCCGACGTCGAGCCGGTGTCCGTGCGCCGGATGATCGGCATGGTCTTCCAGCGCCCCAACCCCTTCCCCACGATGTCGATCTACGAGAACGTGGCGGCCGGCCTCCGTCTCAACGGCAGCAAGCACTCCAAGTCCGAGCTGGACGGCATCGTCGAGACCTCGCTGAAGGGCGCCAACCTCTGGAACGAGGTCAAGGACCGGCTCAACAAGCCCGGCGCCGGGCTGTCGGGCGGTCAGCAGCAGCGGCTGTGCATCGCCCGGGCCATCGCGGTCCAGCCCGAGGTCCTGCTGATGGACGAGCCGTGCTCGGCGCTGGACCCGATCTCCACCCTGGCGATCGAGGACCTGATGATGGAGCTGAAGAACAAGTTCACGATCGTGATCGTGACCCACAACATGCAGCAGGCCGCGCGGGTCAGCGACCGCACGGCGTTCTTCAACCTCGCGGGGCAGGGCCAGCCGGGCAGGGTCATCGAGATGGACGAGACCACTCGCATCTTCACCAACCCCGCGCAGAAAGCCACCGAAGACTACATCACCGGCCGTTTCGGATAACTCGACCATATTTGGAGGACCCGGGTGATCCAGCCGCAGATGGCACCCGACGTGGACGGGGACACACGGACATCGCCCATGCTGCTGGTGGCCGATCCGGAGTCACCCCTGGTCGAGGAGCTCGCCGCGACCCTGGAACGCGAGGGAGTGGAGGTCCTGGGCGTCCCCGACGGGGCCCAGGCGTTGCTGCAGGCCGGAGCGCTCCGGCCTGACGTCGTGCTCGTCAGCGCCTCCCTCCCCGTCATCGGGGCGGTGGAGTTCATCCGCACGGTACGGCTGACGCGGAACGTCCCCGTCCTGCTCGGTGTGGGCGAGGGCCACGCCGAGCAGGCGGTGCAGGCGCTGGCGGCCGGCGCCACGGCCTGCGTGGCACGGCCGTACCGGGTGCCGGAGCTGCTCCCCCTGCTACAGGCCGCGGTCTCCGGCGATTCAGGGGCTCGCCGGACGCTGGTGGTCGGCAATGTGGAGCTCGACGTCAACGCCTACCAGGTGCGGGTGGACGGCCGGGTCGTCCACCTGCCGCTGCGCGAGTTCGAACTGCTCCACTACCTGATGCGCAACGCGCACCGCACGGTCACCCGCGAGCAGATCATGCGGCACGTGTGGAACTCCACCGACACCACCTCGACCAACACCATCGCGGTGCACGTCAAACGGCTGCGCGCCCGGCTCGGGGACACCGACGACCGGCTCATCCAGACCGTGCGCGGGGTGGGCTACCGCCTGGTCGAGAGCTCCTGACGGATCGGCCGCCGGCCCGGCGGCCGAGGAGGACGTCCCCGTTCCCGCCGGACGCGCGCCCATCCGCCGCCGGGCGCGCGTCCGGCGGGAACGGGGAGACCCCGCGGGCACCGGTGTGCGCATCGCGGCGCACCGGGAGAGCCGGCCCGCCGGCGGACGGGGACCGGGCGGGCGGCGCGGCCCGCCCGGTCCTTTCCTCGTGCCCGGTCCCGCGCCCGGACGGCGACCTCCGACTACGCAAAACGGTCGGCCAACACAATTCCCTCCCATCACTGCGAAACGGCGGAATCATCTCGGGGCGGCGGTACCAATCGGTCGGCCGCAACCAATTCGGGATCACTTCCAAAGAAGCGCCATCACCCCTTGACCGAAACATGGCGCTAATTCGTTGAAGCGATGCGGCCAGTGCGAGATGTTTATTCGCGACAACGAGCGGTCAGCCGAACACGGCTTACAGCAGGAGTCTCCAGAAGTTCCCCGTTTCGTTTCCATGGAGGAAGCATCATGATCCGTCGTATTCTCGCCGGTACGGCCATCGCCGGTATCGCCGCCTTCGCGGGCCTGGCCACGGCCGGTGTCGCGTCCGCGGGTGACTGGGACGACCGTCGTCCCGGCTTCACCTACGTCGACGACAGCAACCACAACGAGATCCTGAACGACCTCATCGACCTCGCCCTTCTCGGCATCATCGAGAACTGAGCTTCTCGCTGAGGCGATGACGCGCATCCGGCACGGCATGCCGGATGGTGCCGCCTGGAGACGGTCCGCGTCCGGGTTTTCCTGGCCGGCCGGAAACAACCTGATGTGAACCATCTCGAAAACGGCACGGAAGCCCCTGGCGTGAGTGTTGTCTGGCCAACGACTCACACGCCGGGGGCTTTTTGCCGTCCCGTCATTCCTCCGACCCTTTTCTGAGGGCCCTGCGGTTTCCCTTGCCGGGGCATTCCGCCTCCCCGCGGAAGGCGGACAGGATCCGCTCCGCCACGCCCTCGACCGCGGTCACGCCCGCGGCCATCCTCCTGTTGCCCTCGGACAGGACCGCCACCGCGTAGTCGTGCCCGAAGCCCCTGATCAGCCCCGCGCTCACCACCACCCAGCGCCCGTCGGACACGCGCCGCAGCCAGCCGTTCTTGAGCGCCACCCGCTCCCCGGGACAGGCCGCAGCGCTGATGCCCCAGCGCTGCTCGGGGATCACCTCCTCCATCAGCCGGAGCACCCGCTCCCGGTCCTCCCGCGCCAGTGGGCCGCGCTCCGTGGCCAGCGCCTCGAGCAAGCGGAGCTGGTCCTCCGCGGTGGTCCGGGTGATGCCCCAGCAGTACAGGTCGACGCAGCGCCCCGACGGCGCGTGGGTGCGCTCGAGCCCGAGTCTCCTGTTCGCCTCGGCCAGCCCCGCTTCCAGGCCGATGCTCTCGTACAGCCGGTCGGCGGCGTGGTTGTCGCTGAGGCGGATCATCCGGTCCGCGTCGCGCCGGGCCCGTGCGTCCAGCGCCTTCCAGGGCGTGTCGAGCAGCAGGGCCGCCAGGATGTTCACCTTGGAGGTGCTGGCCGTGAGCAGTCGCAGGTCGCCGCGGTAGTGGTAGTCCCGTCCGGTGGACAGGTCCCGCGCCGCGGCCGTGAGGCGGCCGCCGTACCCGGCCAGGGAGCGGTCGATGGCCCGGGTGAGTGCGGACCCGGAGACCTCCGGCGGCTCCGGCGGCACGGGCCCCGGCCGCGGGATTCCTGCGGCCGGGAAGAGCGGGGACAGCGGCGCGAACGGGGCAGGCGGTGCCGGCACGGCCGACGGCGGCGTCCACGTCTCCGCCTCGGCGGGCCGGTCCGCCCCCGGCGGGGCGGTCCGCTGCAGCGCGCACCCGCACGCCAGCGCGGAGACCAGCACGGCCGCAGCGGCGACCGGAGTTCGCGAACCAGTCATGTTCCCCACCACCCCACATATGCCGCAAATCGGGCTTACCCAATTAACGCGACATGCGACGGGGCGGTGGAAGAGCACCTGCCGAACCCGGGACGTTCCCTGGTACGGCAGGCCCGCGGGCGGCCTAGCTTTGACGCGCGCCGGCGATTAGCCGGAGGATGCTGTCGTCGTCGCAGCTCTCCCAGAATCCGCCGACGGCGTCCTCCAGGTGCTCCAGCGAGTCCGCGCGGAACAGCACGTCCTGGTACTTCGTGATGTCGTACTGCGTGGTCCCCATCGCGGCGATGTCCAGCGGACGGATGTCCATCCCCCGGAACTCCTCGATCTCGCCGTAGGACGACAGGATGCCCGCGCCGTACGCGCGCAGCTCGCCCCCGTCGGTCATCACCCCGAACTCCAGGGTGAACCAGAAGACCTTCGAGACGAACTCCAGCGCCTCGTCGCTCTCGACCCGCCGCGCGGCCTGGCCGGCCAGCCGGTACAGCGCCGCGTACCGGTCGGAGGCGAGCGCGTTGGCGTGCCCGATCACCTCGTGGATCACGTCGGGCTCGGGGGTGTAGAGCGGCGTGGAGTGGTGGCGGATGTACTGCGTCGAGTGGAAGAGGCCGTCCGCCAGGACTCCGTAGAAGTCCCGGAGCGGCACCAGACCGGCCGCCGGCAGGTAGCGGAAGCCGGTGAGCGGCGCCAGCAGGTCGCCGACCTCCTGAAGCTGCGGGATGCGGTCGGCGGGCAGCCCCAGCCGCTCGACGGCCCGCAGATACTCGGCGGTCGCGTACTTGCGGTGCTTGACGGCCAGCTCCCGGCTGACGAGGGCCCACACCTCGTGCTCCTGCTCGGTGTACTCGGCCGTCGGGATGGGCGTGCCGGGCACGTAGTCCAGCGCGAGCGCGGCGATGGCGTTGCGGCGGGCCCGGTAGACGGGATCGGAGAAGCCAGGGTGACTCGCGGCGAGCTGGACCTCGACCGTACCGTCGTCCCGAGTCGCCACCGGCGCGAAGTACTGTGCTTCCTCGAACATGAAGAAATGACAGCAATTCACGGATTCGCTGGCAAGAGCGAGCATTTGGAGTAGGCGATTCGCGCAAGATCGACCGGTCATACCTGGTTCGGACTGGTCAGATCGCCTAGTGTGACGCCATGCACATCGATGAGCTGGACAGCCGCCTCCTGGTGACCATGCGCGCCAACCCGCGGATCGGGCTCACCGAGCTCGCCCGCCTGCTCGGGGTGGCACGCGGCACCGTCCAGGCGCGGGTGGAGAAGCTCACCGCGCGCGGCGTCATCGCCGACTTCGGTCCCACCGTCGTCCCCGAGGGCATCGGCTACCCGATCCTGGCCTTCGTCTCCCTGCAGATCGCCCAGGGCCGTCTGGCCGAGGCCGTACAGGCGCTGCAGGACCTCCCGGAGATCCTCGAGGTGTACGGCACCAGCGGCCAGTCCGACCTGCTCTGCCGCGTGGTGGCACGGAGCACCCCCGATCTGCAGGAGATCATCGCCCGCATCCTGACCTCGCCGGCCGTGCAGCGCACCGACACCACGGTCGCGCTCTCCGTCCAGGTCCCCTTCCGGATCGAACCGCTGCTCGAAGCCGCCCCCGGACGTGTCACCGGCGACCTTCCGGCGGTCCCCGTCACCACGGCCCACAGGAAGACGAACCGGTGACCGCCGGCCGCGCTGGGCGGCTTCTCCAGGAAAAGGACGCGAACGCCGAGGAGTCTCCGGCCGTGGGCGGACCCGGTCTACGGCCGGGGCCGATCCTGCCCTCCGCACGCGCCCCCGGGAAGCACACGGAAAAAAAGGGGGCCGCCCCGGAAGACGACCCCCCACACCCCGAAAACAGAAAGGGCC
>NZ_BAAAUT010000057.1:0-42683 GCF_039534085.1 Planomonospora alba | reverse complement strand
GCCCCGGGGGGGCCCGCGGTCCGTGCGGGGCGGGTGCCCGGCTCCGCCCGGTGTCCCGCGGCCGGCCCGGGACGGCCCTCCGCGGTACGGCGCGCCGGCGCGGGCGCCTCACCGCTCACCCCGGCCAGCAGGACGTCCGCCTGCTCGGCGGTGAGGCGATGCGCGGGATCGCGCCGGAGCAGCCCGGCGAGGACCTCCCGCATCGCGGGGTGCACCCGGCCGAGGTCGACCTCCTCGCTCAGGAGCGCCCCGAGCGTGGCCATCGCGTCGCGGCGCTCGAACGGCCCCCGCCCGTCCGTCAGCATGGCGTACAGCGTGGCGCCGAGCGACCACAGGTCGGACCACGGGCCGGCCTCCCCGCCCACGGCGCGCTCGGGCGGCAGGAAGCTGGGCGAGCCGGTGACCATGCCGGTCTGGGTGAGGGAGGCGTCGCCCTCCACGGTGGCGATGCCGAAGTCGGTGAGCACGGCCCGGCCGTCCGGGGCGAGCAGGATGTTGCTCGGCTTGACGTCGCGGTGCATGATCCCGGCCCGGTGGGCGGCCTGCAGCGCCGCCAGCACCTGGCGGCCGATGGCGGCGACCTGGCGCACCGGCAGCACGCCGACCTCGTCCAGCCCGCGGGCCCGCACCAGCTCCATGATGATCCAGGGGCGGCCGTCCTCCTCGGCCACGTCGTAGACCGCCACGATGCCGTGGTGGTTGAGCCGGGCGGCGGTCCTGGCCTCGCGCGAGGTCCGGGCCAGCTGGCGCTCCTGCTCCGTCGGCGGCAGGTGGGGCGGGAGCAGCACCTCCTTGACCGCGACCGGGCGGTCGAGGACCGTGTCGTGCCCCTCCCACACCACGCCCATGCCGCCCCGGCCGAGCTCGCGCACCAGCCTGTAACGTCCGGCGATCATCCGTTCCCCGTGCGGATATGCCATTACGAAATCTCCCCGTTGCCAAACCGACGGCGGCAAGTTTCCCACAGGTGCCGGTCGCCGGGTGGGGCGTCTTGCCACGAGGATCCGAATGTTGTTCTACTTGCCCGGAGGAGAACCGCGGCCGGCCGGGCAGCCGCTCGGCGGCGCCGGATCCGGCCGCGTTCCGGGGACGCACCCGAGGAGACGCCGATGGAGCAGATGAGCAGGCAGGGCCCGCTGGCCGGAGTCCGCGTACTGGAACTGGCCGGTCTGGCTCCGGGCCCGTTCGCCGGGATGATGCTGGCCGACCACGGCGCCGAGGTGCTGCGGATCGACCGGGTCTCGGCCGTGGCCGCCGCCGGGGACGGGCCCCGCCGCGACGTGATGGACCGGGGCAAGCGCACGATCGGCCTGGACCTGAAGTCCCCCGACGGGATCGCCGCGTTCAAGGGGCTCGCCGCGCACGCGGACGTCGTCATCGAGGTCTTCCGCCCCGGGGTCGCCGAGCGCCTGGGCATCGGCCCGGACGACCTGCACGCCGTCAACCCGCGCCTGGTCTACGGGCGGATGACCGGCTGGGGCCAGGACGGCCCGCTGGCTCCGACCGCCGGGCACGACATCGACTACATCGCGGTCTCCGGCGTCCTGTCGATGCTCGGCCGCGCGGGCGACAAGCCCACGCCGCCGATCAACATCCTCGGCGACTTCGCGGGCGGCGGCCTGATGCTGGCCTACGGCGTGCTGCTCGCCCTGATCGAGCGGGAGCGGACCGGGCGGGGCCGGGTGATCGACGCCGCCATGGTCGACGGGGCGGCGACGCTGTTCGCGATGTTCTACCACGGCGTACAGTCCGGCTTCTGGGGCCCGCGCGGCACCAACCTGCTCGACACCGGCTCGCCCGTGTACGACACCTACGAGACGGCCGACGGCAAGTACCTGGCGGTGGGCGCGCTGGAGCCGCAGTTCTGGGCGCAGCTGGTCGCGCTCATGGGCCTGACCGACCTGCCCGACCGCGAGGACCGGGCCAACTGGCCGGTCCTGCGTGAGCGGCTGGCCGAGGCGTTCCGGTCTCGGACCCGCGCTGAGTGGGAGGCGGTCTTCGACGGCACGGACGCGTGCGTGTCCCCCGTGCTGGAGATGTCCGAGGCCCCCGAGCACCCGCACAACCGGGCGCGCGGCACGTTCGTCGAGGTCGGCGGAGTGCGGCAGCCCGCCCCGGCGCCCCGGCTGCTGGGCGTGCCCGAGCAGGACCTCTCCCCCGCCACCCGGCTGGCGGACCTGTCCTCCTGGGGCCTGCCGGACGAGACCGCCGCGAAGCTGCGCGAGGCCGGGGTGCTGGCCTGAGCGGCCCGCCGGCTCCTCCGCCGGGAGCAGCGGCCGCTCCTGCCCGGCGCGCCCCGAGCGCCCCCTGGACGTCTTCGGAACGAGGGCGGCACACCTGAGCACAGGTGTGCCGCCCTTCGTCGTAGGACTTGATTGAGATGTAGTACATCTACTACATTCATCCGCATGAGTACTGCGGTAAGCGTGCGCGGGCTGCGGATGTCGTACGGCGCGGCCGAGGTGTTGCGAGGGGTGGAGCTGGAGATCCGGCGCGGGGAGATCTTCACCCTGCTCGGTCCCAACGGGGCGGGCAAGACCACCACGATCGAGATCCTGGAGGGGTTCAGGAAGCGGTCGGCCGGCGAGGTCGGCGTCCTCGGCACCGACCCGGAGAAGGGCGGCGACGCCTGGCGGGCCAAGCTGGGGATCGTCCTGCAGAACTGGCGCGACCACAACAAGTGGGGCGTGCGGGAGCTCCTCGTCCACCTCGGCGAGTTCTACGACGACCCGCGCGACCCGGACGAGCTGCTGACCGCCGTCGGCCTGGCCGGGCAGGCCGGGCAGCAGGTGGGCCGCCTCTCCGGTGGCCAGCGCCGCCGGCTGGACGTGGCGCTGGGCATCGTGGGCCGGCCCGAGCTGCTCTTCCTGGACGAGCCGACCACCGGCTTCGATCCGGAGGCGCGCCAGGAGTTCCACCGGCTGCTCACCCGGCTCGCCGCCGAGGACGGCATGACGGTGCTGCTGACCACCCACGACCTGGTCGAGGCCGAGAAGCTGGCGCACCGGACCGCGATCCTGGTCGGCGGGCGGATCGCCGTCTGCGGGACCCCCGCGGAGCTGGCGCAGGCCGTGCAGGCGCCCTCGCAGGTGCGTTGGCAGGAGGACGGGCGCGAGCAGGTCCTGGCCACGGACGACCCTTCGCGGGCCGCGTGGGACCTGCACAAGCGGTTCGACGGGCCGGTACCCGGACTGGAGATCCGGCGGCCGTCGCTGGAGGAGAGCTACCTGGAGCTGATCGGGAGGGCGGCATGAACGCGAAGGCGCTGCGCATCGGGATCAAGCGGGGCTGGGCGGAGCACGCGCAGCTGCTGCGCGACCGCAGGGAGCTGATCACCAACCTGGTCGGCACGGTGGGGATGTTCGCGCTGCTGCTGCTGTGGATCGGCGACGGGAAGGTGGAGGAGACGGGCGTCTCGCTCGGCATGTTCATGACGGTCGGGTTCCTGGCCTTCACCGTCTTCTCCAACGCGCTGCTGACACTGCCGATGGCGCTGGCCACCGACCGGGAGGAGGGGACCCTGCTGCGGCTGCGGACCGTCCCCGGAGGGATCACCGCCTACCTCGTCGGCCGGGCCGTCACCCTGCTCTGCCAGATCGCCGTGCAGAGCGTCCTGATCGTGGCCACCGGCGTGCTCGTGGGCGGCACCCCGCTGCCGCACGACTGGCCGACGCTGCTGTGGGTCCTGCTGCTGGGCACGGTCGCCGTCGTCCCGCTGGGCGCCGCGATCGGCTGCCTGCTGCCGAACCCGAAGACCGCGGGCACGGTCCTGGCCCTGCCGATGATGGGCCTGATGGTCACCTCCGGGGTCATGTTCCCGGTGACCGTCATGCCCGAGGTGGTCCAGTGGATCGCCCAGGCGTTCCCGCTCTACTGGCAGGGGCTCGGCCTGCGCGCGGCCTTCCTGCCCGACACGATGCTCGCCGCGGAGATCGGCGGGAGCTGGCGCCTGCCGTACGCGGCGGCGGTGCTGGCGGCCTGGGCGGTGGCCGGCATGCTGCTCGCACCCGTGCTGATCCGCCGGGTGACCCGGCGGGAGTCGGGCTCGCGGCTGGCCGAGCGGCAGCTCGCCGCGCAGACCTCCTGACCCGCGGGAGGGCGCCGCCATGAGCACGGAAGAGGTCCACAACCGCATCCCGATGCTGCGGGCCGAGCGCGGCATCTCGCGCAAGGAGCTCGCGGCCGCGCTCGGGGTGCACTACCAGACGATCGGCTACCTGGAGCGGGGCGAGTACAGCCCGAGCCTGTACCTCGCCCTGCGCATCGCCGAGTACTTCGAGGTCCCGCTGGAAGTGGTGTTCTCGTTGAAGCCGTTCCCGCGGCTGGGGAGTGAGACGAAGTGACGGACGACCGCAGGCCCTCCTGGCGGATCAGCCAGGCCGAGGCCGTGCAGATGGACATCCTGCCGGGCTGGTACGCCACGCGGGCCCGGCGCCGCAGGCTCGCCGCGCTCGGCGCCGTCGCCGTGGCGCTCCTGTGGGTGGACGTGGTCCCGGCCTGGACCGCGGAGCGGGACGACACGCCGTGGCCGTTCTTCGCCCTGCTCGGGATCTCGACGGTGCTGGCCCTGCCGACCATCTCGCTGCTCAACGTCGCCACCCGGGGCGTCACCGCGCTGGCCGAGAAGCAGCTGGACGAACGGCAGGTGGCCGAGCGGCTCCGCGCCACCGCCCTGGCCCACCGCGTGATGCACGGCGTGCTGGCCTCGCTCGCCGTCGCGCTGCTCACCGCCGGTGTTCTCGTCCCTGACGAGATCGACGTGCCGGCCTCCGCCGCCCTCATGACGCTGATCGCGCTTTTCATGACGAACATGATGGCGCCGCTGCTCATCTCGGCCTGGCGGCTGCCCGACCCGCCGCCGGACGACGAAGACGAGGACTCCCGGACGGTGCCCGGTGCGGCTCAGCGCGTCGGCGGGAAGACCGCCACATAGAGGCCCACGCCCTCGGGGTGGTGGATCTCCAGGTCGGTGCTGAGGGCCCGGGGCGGGATTCCGCCGGACTCGGTCCGACCTGCGGGAGGGCGCCGCCACGAGCACGGAAGAGGTCCACGACCGCATCCCGATGCTGCGGGCCGAGCGCGGCATCTCGCGCAAGGAGCCCGTGGCCGCGCTCGGGGTGCACTACCAGACGATCGGCTACCTGGAGCGGGGCGAGTACGGCCCGAGCCTGCACCTCGCCCTGCGCATCGCCGAGTACTTCGAGGTCCCGCTGGAAGCGGTGTTCTCGTTGAAACCGTTCCCGCGGCTGTGGAGTGAGACGAAATGACGGAGGCGTACGTGATGGAGACGACGGAGAGCGAGCGGCGGAAGGCCGAGCGGGAGCGGCAGCGGGTCGAGCGGGAACGCCGCCGGATGGAGGAGGCCGAGCGCTGGTACCGGTCCTCCCGGTTCCGGCACCGCCGGGCGCGCCGGGCGCTGGTCGGTGTGGGCGCCGCCGCGATGTCACTGTTCTGGATCGCCGCGGTCGTCTGCTGGCTCCTCGCCCCCAGCGACCTCGCCATGTGGACCACGTTCGCCCTGGCGGGCGTCGGCGTCGCGGTCTACGCGCCGGTCATGTTCGTGCTCTCCGCGGCCACCCAGGGAATGATCAACCTCGGAGGCGCGCTCCTGGACGAACGCCAGCGGGCCGAGCGGGACAAGGTCTACGCCCTGGCCCACCGGGGCACCATGTGGGTGATCATCGCGACCGGGATCATGCTGGGCATCCCGACGAGGTCGGCACAGGTCGTCGCCGCCCCGGCCGCCGCGCTCATCCTCCTGGCGGTCGCCCTCCTGCTGACCCACCTGGCCCTGCCGCACCTCATCGCCGGCTGGCGGGTGCCCGACCCGCTCCCCGACGACGAGGACTGACCCCGCGCCCTTCACGGCCGTCCCGCCGCGCGGCGGGACGGCCGCGGCGCCCCGGTCGGCGGGCACGCTCCGGTCGTCGGGCCCATCGGCCGGAGCGCTCCGGCCGGCGAGCCGGTGGGCCCGACCGGCCCTCCGGCCGGTGCGCCGGTCAGCGCATCGGCGGGAAGACCGCCACGTAGAGGTCCACGCCCTCGGGGTGGTGGATCTCCAGGTCGGTGCTGAAGGCCCGGGGCGGGGTTCCGCCGGACTCGGTGTGCTTCCACATCCGCTGCCAGCACTCCACCAGCGCGCCCGGCATGCTCCCCCGGGCCTCCAGTCTCAGCGCCGGGACGGCGGGCACCCGGACGGCGACCATGCCCTCGGGCAGCGCGGCGGCGGTGCGCACGGCCACCCCGACGACCTGGGTGTAGAACCCGTGGTGGTCGCTCTCGTAGTCGGTCAGCACCGCGTACAGGCTCTCGTCGACCCGCCCCGGGACGTGCGCGAAGGCCCCCGGCACACCCGCCCGCTGCCACAGCGCCGGCAGCTTCGCCCGCGCCGGGTCCATCTCGTCGGCGTTGCACGTCCGCACGGCGTAGCCGACGACCAGGACCTCCGGCCGGTCAACGATGTTCACAGCTCCTCCTCACGGCCACCCCGACAAACACGCAAACCGGATCTTAGTGGCCGCCACCGACCATCGACCCCCATGGCCCGCATGGGAGCGGGAAAGGACTCCGCTCCGAACCGCGCGGCCGGGCGCTGACGCCGCGGCCCGCGCGGGAGCGGGGAGGGAACACCGTGCCCCCGTCGATTAAGCTGGACTCAGTGAAGTTCCTCAACGACATGGCCCCGGCCCACGACCTGACCTACAGCGACGTGTTCATGGTCCCGTCGCGCTCCTCGGTCGGCTCCCGGCTCGACGTCGACCTGTCCACCTCCGACGGCACCGGCACCACGATCCCCGTCGTGGTCGCCAACATGACGGCGGTCGCCGGACGCCGCATGGCCGAGACCGTCGCCCGGCGCGGCGGCATCGCGGTGATCCCCCAGGACATCCCGATCGACGTGGTCGCCGACGTCGTCGCCTGGGTCAAGAAACGCGACCTGGTCCACGACACCCCGCTCACGCTGAGCCCGCACGACACCGTCGGCAAGGCGCTCACCCTGCTGCCCAAGCGGGCCCACGGCGCGGTCATCGTCGTCGACGGGGACGGGCGCCCGATCGGCGTGGTCACCGAGGCCGACTGCCACGGCGTGGACATGTACACCCAACTGGACCAGGTCATGTCCGACCACCTGCTCGCCCTGCCCGCCGGGCTCGACCCGCGCGAGGCGTTCGACCGGCTGCACGACGGACGCCACCGGCTCGCCCCGGTCGTCGACGGCGACGGGCGCCTGGTGGGCATCCTGACCCGGACCGGCGCGCTGCGGGCCACCCTCTACCGGCCCGCCCTCGACGCCGCCGGGCGGCTGCGGATCGCCGCCGCCGTCGGCATCAACGGGGACGTGGCGGCCAAGGCCGCGGAGCTGCTCGAGGCCGGGATCGACTGCCTGGTCGTGGACACCGCGCACGGCCACCAGGAGAAGATGATCAACGCGCTCCGGGCGGTCCGCGCGCTCGGCCCGAGCGTGCCGGTCGCCGCGGGCAACGTCGTGACCGCCGCCGGCGTGCGCGACCTGGTCGAGGCCGGCGCGGACATCGTCAAGGTCGGCGTCGGGCCGGGCGCCATGTGCACCACCCGGATGATGACCGGCGTCGGCCGCCCGCAGTTCTCCGCCGTCCTGGAGTGCGCCGCCGAGGCCCGCCGCCTCGGCCGCCACGTCTGGGCCGACGGCGGCGTCCGCCACCCGCGGGACGTCGCGCTGGCGCTGGCCGCCGGGGCGTCCAACGTGATGATCGGCTCCTGGTTCGCGGGCACCTACGAGTCCCCGGGAGACGTCCGCACCGGCGCCGACGGCCGCCGATACAAGGAGAACTACGGCATGGCCTCGGCCCGCGCCGTCAAACTCCGCACCGCCGAGGACTCCCCCTTCGACCGGGCCCGCAAGGAGCTGTTCGAGGAGGGCATCTCCACCTCCCGGATGTACCTCGACCCGCACCGGCCCGGCGTCGAGGACCAGATCGACGCCATCGTGGCGGGCCTGCGCTCCTCCTGCACCTACGCCGGGGCGACCACCCTGGAGGAGTTCCACGAGCGCGCGGTGGTCGGCGTGCAGGGCTCGTCCGGCTACAGCGAGGGCATGCCGCTCCACCAGAGCTGGTGACGTCCGGCCCGCGCCGCGCCGGTCCTTGAGGACCGGCGCGGGCGCGCGTCCTGGGGAACCGGCGCGGGCGCGCCTCTCCGGGGACCGGTACGGATGCACGGATGCGCGTCCTCGGAGACCGGCGCGGGCGCGGGGCCGCAGGAGATCCGGGCGGGCGCGCATCGTCCCGCCCGTCATGGGTAGCCGCACTTCGAGCCACACCGACTCGGAAAGGCGGCAGGACATGACACAGTTGCACACGGGCGTCGGATCGCCGGTCGTCGTCGACCGCCGGACGCTGGTCGGCTACGACAACTACGAGGCCGCGCAGCGGACCGTGGACGCGCTCTCGGACGCCGGGTTCCCCGTGGAGCACGTCGCGATCGTCGGCAGCGACCTGCGGCTGGAGGAGACCATCACCGGCCGGATGACCAACGGGCGGGCCGCGCTCCTCGGCGCGGGCAACGGCCTGTTCTTCGGCCTCCTGGTGGGGGCCTTCCTCGGCCTGTTCACCTCGACGACGCTCTCGTTCTTCATGCTGGTGCTCTGGGCGGGCCTGTGGGGCGCCGTCATGGGCGCCGCGTTCGGGTTCCTCAACCACTACTACACGCGCGGCAAGCGCGACTTCTCCTCGCGCAGCTCCATCGTCGCGGGCCGCTACGACGTGCTGGTGGCCGCCTCGCACGCCGACCACGCCCGCGCCGTCCTGGACGGCGTCGCGCGCCCGGCCGACACCGTGGTCGTCGACCCGCCGCCCTCGGCGGGCGTGTACGACCCGGGCGCGCAGCGCCCGATCGCCCCGGAGCAGCGGCGCCCCGAGCGGTGACCGCCTCCGGCACCCGATCTCCTGCGGCACCCCCGGACGACGACCGCTCCCGGAGGGTTCCCGCGGTCCCACGCCGGGTTCCGGCGGCCTCACGCCGGCTCTCCCGCGCCCCCGCAGCGGTCCGCAGACCACCCACCCGTCGCCTGCCCGCAGGCGGCGGGTGGTTCTTTTTCCCACCCGGTACGGCTTCCGCCACCCCGGCCGAGGTCACGTGTAGCGATCATGCTCGCGCGGTGCGTAGTCTTCTCCCACCGCCCCCCGGTTCCCTCCACTGTCACGGCGGTGTCCCCTGCCTTACGACAACGACGAGGAGCTGTCGTGTCCGACGCGACATCAGAAGTACGCATACGCGCCCTGGAGCTCGGGGTCGCCGAACTGCGGGTGGAGGCCCACGAGCACCGGGCGACCACCGCCGCGATCTTCGAGGTCCTCAAGGACCTCCGCACGGAGGTGTCCGGTCTCCGCACCGACGTGTCCGAGATCCGCACGGAGATGACCGACCTCCGCACGGAGATGACCGACCTCCGCACGGAGATGACCGACCTCCGCACGGAGGTGAAGACCGAGATCGCCGAACTCCGCGCGGAGGTGAAGACCGAGATCGCCGAACTCCGCGCGGAGATGCACGCCGAGATCTCCGGCCTCCGCACCGAGGTGTCCGAAATCCGCGAGGACCTCGGCACCGTCAAGCGCTCCGTCGGCAACCTCGAGCTCTCGATGAAGCGCGTCGAGGGCGACGTGGCCGAGCTCAAGGCCGGTCACATGGAGCTGCGCAACCTGGTCGCGGGACTGATCCGGTAACCGGCCGGACCGTTCCGGGACGATCGGCAGGCCGTCGGGACCCTTCCGTCACGAGCACGGAGGCGGCCTGCCCTTCACCACCGAGGAGCCGTCATCGGCGTCGGCCTTCCCAGAACGATCGGCCGACCCTGTGAGGACATCCCAGGCGGCTTCCGCTCCTCACCTCTACCGAGGACGCGCCCAGGAAGCACATCGCACCGCCCGGCTGGTGCATCGGCGTTCCGAGCGATCCGCTTCCACGACCTCCGGCACTCGTGCGCCTCACTCCTACTGGACCAGGAGCCCCTTCCAACCTGACGGCGCTGGTCAGCGCAGGCGCAAGAAGGCTGGGCCGAGGTGGGATGAGGCCCCGGTGAGACAGCAGTCGGCCGGGATCCGACGCCCCGACCGGGAGCCTCGTTGCTGCCTTACCGTGCTGCTGGTCCCGGTGACGAACTGGGCGAGGTAGACGCCGCCTTTGCCTGTCGAGGATCGCCGGCTCGCCCACCGGGCCGTCGGATGGAAGCCGAGCGTCACACGCGGGCGGGATCGACCGGGCCGCGACGTGGCTGAGGGGGCGGGCGCGTGCCGTACCCGGCATGTCTGTCGTCATCATGACCCGTCGGACGCGTGCAGGATGAAGGCCAGCACATCGGCGAGCAGTGCCTGCTCCTGGTCTCGGGTCGAACCGGTGCCGTGGCCGCCGTGCTCCTCGACACGCAGCAGCACCGGCCGGCCGGAGGCTGTGGCCGCCTGCAGACGGGCGGCCAGCTTCGCCGGCTGCCACGGCGGCACCCGCGCGTCGCGCAGGCCGGTGGTCAGCAGCACCGCCGGGTACGGCACTCCGTCGCGAACCCGCAGGTAGGCGTCGATGATCAGCAGGGCGCGCAGGCCCTCCTCGGTGGTGACGCTGCCGAACTCGGGCACGTTGACCGGCCCGCTCTCGGTGAACTCGTTGCGCGTGGCGTTCACCGTCGGCACGTGCATCGCCATGGCCGCCCACAGATCGGGGCGGCGCACCAGCGCGCCGCCGGTGGGGATGCCGCCGGCGCTGGCGCCCTCGGCGGCCAGCCGCCCCGGGCGGGTGTAGCCGAGGGCGATGAGATGCTCGGCGCAGTCGATGAAGTCCGTGATGGTGGCCTCCTTGCGCTCGCCGCGCCCGGCCTCGTGCCATGCGCGGCCGTAGGTGCCGCCGCCGCGCAGGTGCGCGACGGCGTAGACGCCGCCGCGCTCGTACCAGGCGAGCATCTCGGGACGGAACTCCGGCAGGTCGATGAACCCGTGGGAGCCGTAGCCGGTGAGCACGGCCGGGTTGTCGCCGTCCAGCTCCAGATCCTTGTGGTGGATGACGGTGAGCGGGATCAGCGTTCCGTCCTGCGCGGGCGCGTGCAGGGTGCGGGCGTGCACGTCGCCGAAGTCCACCGGTGAGCGGGGCGCCAGCCCGGTGTCCTGGAGACAGTGGCCGTCGTAGCGATGCAGCCGTGGCGCGTCGGTCCAGCCGGCCACCAGGAGCAGGGCTTCGGGCCGCGCCGGGTGGGTGGTCCACTCCAGGATGGCGCCGTCCACCGGCATCGGGAGGTCGGCCACCTCGCCGCCGGACGGGGGCACGTGCCGCATCCGGCTGACTCCCCCGTCGAGATCGCGCACCAGCAGCCGGTCGCCCACCACCCGCACCGACTCCACCACCCGCTCACCCGCGGGCACGACCACCCGGGCTCGGGACAGATCGGGTGCGGCAAGCGGAACGGCCAGCACGCGGGAGCGCGGCGCGTCCCGGTGGGAGACCAGGTAGAGGGTGTCGTGGCTGGTGGCGAAGGCGGTCACGCCGTCGGCTGCGCCCGCGACCTTCCGCCACGGGCAGGTGGCCGGGTCGGCCAGCCCGGCGCGCGGCGCCACGTATATCGTGCAGTCGCTCAGCTGCTCGCTGGTCCAGGGCCAGGGGCTGAGCGCGCCGTGGGAGACGATCGCCAGCATCCACTCGCCGTGTGGCGGCACCACCAGGAAGGGCCGGTCGCGCGGGGTCAGCTCGATGTGGGGGTTGAGGCCGCGGGCCAGCACCGCCGTGTCCCGCGCCGGGTCGGCGCCCAGGTGGTGCAGGAGGGAGCGGCTGTCCAAGCGGTGCTGCTCTGCGTAGCGGTGGTAGACGAACGACCGGCTGTCTTCCAGCCAGCTCAGGAAGGCGAAACGCGTCGCGGGCGGGATCGTCTCCCGCAGGGCTCCGGAGTCGGCGTCGATCACGTGGATGGAGCCGTCCTCCGACCCGGAGGCGGAGACGGCGCAGGCGACGTGGCGGCCGTCGGGGGAGGGCACGTACCAGTCGATGGCGCGGTGCCCGCCGCCGGGCACCGTGCCGGGGTCGAACAGGACCCTGCTCGCTCCGCCGGCCTCGGTCACCGTCAGCACCGGCACGCGGGCGTCCGGCTCGCGTACCAGGGCGAAGACCTTGTCGGCTGCCATCGCGAGGCCGAAGTAGCGCGTGAGCGCACCGCCCAGCTCGCGGATCCGGGTCAGCAGGCCGGCGCGGTGCGGCAGGGCGTCCAGGTGCTCGCGGGCGTGCCTGGCCTGGCCGTCCAGCCAGTGCTGGAACTCCCCGCCTTCGGTTTCCATCCACCGGTAGGGGTCCTCGAGCGTGATGCCGTGGAGGGTATCGCGCACGACGTCCACCCGGGCGATCGGGGGTTCGGTGATGTCGCTCATATGTGGATGATCACATGTGGGAGATCCAGCGACTTGTCGGACATTGGATCACGCGTCCCTCCGCCGGGCTCGACTGACCGCCATGCCGGGTGCCGTCGACGAAGGCGACACCAGTCGCCGGACAGATCCTGAGCCGCCGAATCAGCTTCCCGCTTCCCACTCGGCTCGCGCCGTCGACGGTTCGACGGCAGGCCGCCCCGTCACACGTTCAGGAACGTACTCGTAGACCCGTGGAGCGCCTGAGCCGGGCAGCCGGGCGATGGAGGGCACGGTGTTCTCCGGCCGGATGAGCAGGTCGCGGGCTGTCCGATCGGCCCGCCAGGAGAGGGAAACGCTCACTCCAGCGCCTCATCGTCAGAGGCGGGTATCACCTCGATGCGATATGGACTCACGATGCGCGGACCTTCGACAACCCGTGTTTGAGGATCTGCTCCTCCACCGTGGTCGCCAGCCCTTCCGCATCATGCATCCTGCGCGCCAGCCAAGCCAGCCAGCGCTTAGTGCTCTCCCACCCCTGAGGGGCTTCCGCCCTCGACCACCCGGAAGCGATCCTTGACACCGACTCGATGCTTTCGTTGGCGAGTTCACCCTTCCCGGCCGCGGCTGGAACAAGAACGCTGTCCTCCAGTTCCGACACGGCACTCGGAAGGCGTCCGCACTGGACTTCCACAGCGTAATCCCGATACCGCTGGACGATGTGCTCCAACGTCGGAACTTCTCGAAGGGAAAGCGAACTCTGAGCCTCCAGACGATGCGCGGCATCCCTGAACTCATCTCCATGGAGATCGACCGGGATCCCCTCCGGCACCCCCTCCGTCGTTTTAAGCCCCTGACTCAAGGTGAGCGAAACCACCGGGAAATCCCGAGTCAGCGCATGCACGTGCACGTGCGGATGATATGAGGTGTCCCAGGTGGACCGGTCCAGCGTGATCCCTTGAAGTATGGGACCGATGCGGCGAATCAATCGGAGCGGCCTCCGCACCGTGAACCCAGGAAAGACAGAAGACCAGTCCGAGGTTATCCTCCGAGCCGCAGGGGCACTGAGCCTCACGGATCCACCGGAGTCATCGAACGCGATTCTTGCACATGGGCCATCATTTCACCTCATGGCGACTTCGATGTTCCCGGTGGATTTACCATGGGTTACGGAGATAAGCCATCCTCGCCGACGGGCCGCATACGCCAGGATGAGCGCTTCGCGCCCGTGACCGCTGTGGCGTTTCTCGCAGGAACCCGGTCCTCCGGACCGCCGACGACGGATCGCGCGAGGTCAGGCCGACTCGCGCACGACCAGTTCGGTGGGGAGGACGACCGGGTCGGCTGAGCCGCCGGAGGACAGGCCGAGCAGGAGCCGCACCATCGCGGTGGCCTGCTCGACGACGGGCTGGCGGACCGTGGTCAGGGGCGGCTCGGTGTAGCGGGCCGCCTCGATGTCGTCGAAGCCCACCACCGCCACGTCGTCCGGCACCCTGCGCCCGGCCTGGCGAAGCGCCTGGAGGGCGCCGATCGCCATCAGGTCGTTGGCGACGAAGACCGCGTCGAGCGCGGGGTCGTCCTCCAGGAGCTGCCGCATCGCCACCGCCCCGGACTCGCGGGTGAAGTCGCCGATCGCCACGATCGAACGGCGGTCGGAGCCCTGCATGACGTTCCGGTAGCCGGCCAGGCGGTCCTGCCCGCCGATCATGTCCTGGGGGCCGGCAACGGTGGCGATCCGGCGGCGGCCGGTCGCGATCAGGTGCCGTACGGCCGTCTCCGCGCCGCCCACGTTGTCGTTGTCGACGAAGGGCAGGTCCACCGGGACGGCGGGCCTGCCGTACGAGACGACGGGCACGCGCATGCGGGTGATCGCGGCGGGCAGCGGGTCGGCGCCGTGCATGGAGATGAGCATCACCCCGTCCACGTGGCCGCCGGCGATGTAACGCTCCACCCGGGCGTGGCTGCGGGCCGACCCGGCCAGCATCAGCACGACCTGCTTGTCGGCCTCCTCCAGCTCCGCGCTGGCCGTACGGATGACCGTGGAGAACATCGGGTCGTCGGAGAAGACCCGGGTGGGCGACTCCGAGACGATCAGGGCGATGGAGTCGGTGCGCTGGTTGACGAGGGTGCGCGCCGCCGCGTTGGGCACGTAGCCGAGCTCCTCGACGGCCCGCAGCACCGCCTCCCGGATGGCCGGGGCGACGGTCGGCTGCCCGTTGACCACCCGGGACACGGTGGCCCGGGAGACTCCCGCACGGGCGGCGACCGCCTCCAGGGTGGGGCGCTTCATTCACGGCCTCCGGCTCGACGCTGCGATCGGCATGACGATAGCCCATCCCGGGCCCGCGGGGGTGCCGCCGGACGGGCCGGGGCCCGCGCGGGCCCGTGGGGCTGCGCGGCGCCGGGCCCCGCGACCCGTTCCGGTCGCGGGGCCCGGCACGGCCGGGGTCAGCCCTTGACGCTGCCCGCCAGCAGGCCGCGGACGAAGTACCGCTGCATCGACAGGAAGACGATGAGCGGGACGACGAGCGAGACGAACGCCCCGGCGGTCAGGCGCTGCCACTCGTTGCCGCGGGTGCCGGCCATCTGCGCCAGCCGTACGGTCATCGGGGCGCTGTCGGGGGTGCCCCCGGCGAAGATCAGCGCCACCAGCAGGTCGTTCCAGACCCACAGGAACTGGAAGATGCCGAAGGTGGCCAGCGCCGGCGCGACCAGCGGGAGGATCAGCCTGCGGAAGATGACGCCGTGGGTGGCGCCGTCGACCCGGGCCGCCTCGACCAGTTCGCCCGGCAGCTCCGACATGAAGTTGTGCAGCAGGAAGACGCCGAGCGGCAGGGCGAAGCAGGTGTGCGCGAACCACACCTGCGCGAAGCGGGCGGGTCCCTCCAGCTCCCAGGCGGGCAGCAGCTGCGCGCCGAAGACCGACACGCCCTCGGAGAAGAACGACAGCAGCGGGACCAGCGCCATCTGCAGCGGGACCACCTGCAGCGCGAAGATGCCGATGTAGACCCAGTTGCGCCCGCGGAACGGCACCCAGGCCAGCGCGTACGCCGCGAAGGCGGCGAAGGCCAGCGGGAACAGCACCGACGGGATCGTGATGACGATCGAGTTGATCAGGAAGCTGGCCATCCGGCCGGAGGACGAGGAGGTGCTGAACAGCACCTCCTGGTAGTTCTCCAGGGTGAGCTGCGGGTCGGAGAAGAACGTCCACCAGCCGGTGGTCTTGATCTGGTCCTCCGGCCGCAGCGAGGACAGGAACAGGCCGAAGGTCGGGGTGGTCCACAGCACCGCGATGACGATCGCCGCGGCGCTGGCGGCCCTGCCGCTCAGCCGCTTCCTGACGCGGTGGGCGGTTCCCCGGGCGTCGGACCGTACCGCCGTCACGGCGGGTGAGACGGTGGTCATCGGGCGGCCTCCCGCTGCTGGCGGATCTGGTAGACGACGATGGGGGTGACCAGGACGAACAGGAACACGGCCAGCGCCGCGCCCTTGCCCGTCTCGCCGTACCGGAACGCCTGGTTGTACATCTCGTTGGCGATGACGCTGGTGTCGAACTGGCCGCCGGTCATGGTCCGGACGATGTCGAACAGCTTGAGCGTGCCGATCGACTGGGTGACCAGCACCACGAGTACGGCGGAGCGGATGCTCGGCAGCGTCACCCGGAAGAACATCTGGACCGGGGAGGCGCCGTCGAGCCTGGCCGCCTCGACGATCTCGGCGGGGATGCCCTTGATGGCCGCCGAGAGCACCACGGTGGCGAACCCGGCCTGGATCCACACCATGACGACGATGAGGAAGAGCGTGTTGAGCGGCGGCTCCAGCAGCCACTGCTGGGGCGTGCCGCCGAAGGCCACCACGATCTGGTTGAGCAGGCCGATCTGGTCGCTCTCCTCGGGCCGGTAGGCGTAGACGAACTTCCAGATGATGCCGGCGCCCACGAAGGAGATGGCCATCGGCAGGAAGACCAGCGACTTGGCGAGGGACTCGAAGCGGCTGCGGTCGACCAGGACCGCGTAGAGCAGGCCGACCGCGGTCACCACGACGGGGACCAGGGCGACCCAGATGAGCGTGTTGCGGAGCACCGTCACCGCTTCGGGCTGGGTGAACATCCAGATGTAGTTGTCGAGCCCCACCCAGGAGGCTCCGTCACCGCTCATGAACGACAGCAGGGTGGTGCGCACCGCCGGCACGATCAGGCCGATCGTGAGCAGCAGGAGCGCCGGGGCGAGCAGGATGGTCACGACCGGCCACGGCCGCCGCCGCATCGGCACGCGGTCCAGCAGGAGCAGCAGGAGGGCGACCACGGCGCAGAACGCGACCACGCCGAGCAGCAACTGCAGGAGTTTCGGCTGCTCCGCGGCGAAGTCGAAGTCCAGGTTCATCGAGGGAACTCCCGGAAGGGATGGGGCCGTTTGCGGAGGCGTCCGGCTCCGGGGAGGGAGGGACCCCGCCGGGAGCCGGACGCCGCAGGTGCCGTCGGACTAGGACTTGGGCCAGGAGGACTCGATGAAGTCGAGCACCGCCTTGGTGTCCTTGCCGTTGATCCAGTCGGTCATGCCCTTCCAGAAGGTGCCGGCGCCGACCGCGGCCGGCATCAGGTCGGAGCCGTCGAAGCGGAAGACCGTGTTCGGGTCCTGGAGCATCTGGATGGAGAGCTTGTCGATCGGGTTCTGCGCGTTGTTGATGTCGACGCCCTTGTTGGCCGACACGTACGTGGCCAGCTTCATCCGGGCGTTGGCGAAGTCACCGGTGGCCAGGTAGGCCTGGAACGCCTGGACCTCCGGGCGGTCGGCGAAGGCCGCGACGAACTCGCCGGCACCCAGCACCGGCTTCTTGGCCGGGTCGTTGCCGGGCAGGTAGAAGGCGAAGACGTCGCCGTCCTCGGCCACCGTGGTGCCCTCGGGCCAGAAGTTGGCGTAGAAGGAGGCCTGGCGGTGCAGCGCGCACTTGCCCTCGGTGATCGGCACGCCGCCCTCCTGGAAGGCGGTGCTGGCGATGCTCTTGACGGGGCCGTAGCCGCCGTTGACGAACTTGTCGTTCTTCAGGATCGCGCCGACCTTGTCCACCGCGGCGAGGACCTTGGGGTCGTTGAAGGGGATCTTGTGGGCGACCCAGTCGTCGTAGCCCTCGGGGCCGAGCTCGCGCAGCAGGATGTCCTCGATCCAGTCGGTGGCCGGCCAGCCGGTGGCGTCACCGGACTCGATGCCGGCGCACCACGGTTTGATGCCGCTGCCCGCGATCGTCTCGCTGAGGGTCATGAGCTCGTCCCACGTCTGCGGGACCTTCCAGCCCTTCTCGGCGAACATCTTCGGCGAGTACCACACGAAGGACTTCACGCTGGCGCCCAGCGGAGCGCCGTAGAAGGTTCCGTCGACGGTGCTGTACTTCAGCCAGTCGGGCGTCCAGTTCTGCTCGGCCAGCTGCTTGACCTTGTCGGGGGCCGCCTTGAGCTTGCCCGCCTTGGCGAAGCGCTCCAGCAGGCCGGGCTGCGGGAAGAAGGCGAGGTCCGGCGGGTTGCCGCCGTCGGCGCGGACCTGGATCTGCGCCTCGAACTCGCCGGTGCCCTCATAGTTGATCTTCATCCCGGTGCACTTCTCGAACTGTGCCCAGGTCTGCTGGAACAGGTCGGCCTCGGTGTCCCGGATCGGGGAGTAGACCGAGACCTTCTTGCCGTCGTGCTTGCCGTACTGCTCGTACGGAGCGCACTCGGCGGACGCGCTGGCGCCGCCGTCCGCCGAGGGTGTGGGCTCGGAAGACCCGCAGCCGGTGGCGACCAGCGCCAGACCCGCGGTGCCCGCCACCAGGGCGAGGCGCGCGGGCCGAGAGAGGAGCGACATGGACCCTTCCTCCATTACTTTGCCGGACCGGCCCCGGCTGACGGGGCCGGCTGACCACCTCGCGGCATCCGCGTGAGGCGCCGCGCGAACGGCGCCCGCCTGGGTGGCCGGGTGACTCCAACCGATGTGAGAGCGCTCTCCGAAGCTTCCTCGGCCAACAGCGTGATGTCAATCACTGTGATGTTATGGTTACGCATTTGAGAAATTCACCCCATCAGGGGTCATCAGCACCGGAATTCCGCATGAGAGCGCTCTCCGACAGCGGGGTGGACGCTCCCGGAAAACGAACGGGCGGGGACCATGCGGTCCCCGCCCGGTGCCGGTGCGAGTGTACGCGGGGGCGCGGCGCCCCCACCAATCCGGCGTGCGGATCAGCTCGAGGAGAAGGTGAACCAGTTGAGGTTGACGTACTCCGCGGGCTGGCCGCTGCTGAAGGTGATGTAGACGGTGTGGGTGCCGGTCACCCCGGAGATGTTCGCCGCGATCGTCCGCCAGCTCTGCCAGCCGCCGGTGTTCGCCACCGCGAAGTCGCCGATCGGCGCCGCCGTGGGGCTGTCGAGGCGGACCTGGACGAGCCCGCTGATCCCCGGCTCCGCGCCGGAGGCCACCCTGGCCTTGAACTGCCGCGCCGCCTCGGAACCGAAGCGCACGTCGTCGTAGCGGAGCCAGTCGCCGTCGGCGATGTAGCCGACGTTCCTACCGCCCCCCGTGTCGGTGGTGTCCTCCAGGACCGTGCCCGACTGCGCCTGGTAGTCCTCCGCCTGGATGGTGGAGCGGGCGTCGACCCCGCCGGCCGTCGGCGTGACCGTGGGCTTCGGCGTGGAGGTCGGGGTGGCGGTGGGCTCGGGGGTCGGGCTCGCCGTCGGACTCACCGTGGGGCTCGCCGTCGGACTCGCCGTGGGGCGCGGGCCGGAGCCGTTGCCCGGCTCGGTGCCGCTGCCCGCCGGCCCCCTCCAGGCCATCGCCCGGGCCGGCACGGCGAGCGTCTGCCCGTCGGAGAAGCGGACCGTGACGGCGCTGCCGGAGACGTTGTAGGCGACGTAGGTCCTGCCCGCCGAGCCGCTCAGCACCGCGTAGGTCGGCACGTTCGCGGTGACCGAGTGGTCGGGGGTGCCCCAGGCGTTCAGCGCGGTGATCCAGTGATTGGCGTGGGCGCGGGAGTCTCCGTCCTCGGGAGCGGGTTCGGCACCCTGCCAGAGCGACTGCGCCGCCGCCGGGTCGGCCATGGCCAGGAACTGCCAGATGATGTCGCGCCACTCGCTCTCCTGGCCGCCGTTGGAGGCCCGCAGCTCGCTGATGTTCTGCTTGATGTCGGCCTTCCAGGCGCCGTTGTAGAGCGAGCCGCCGGTGATCGGCAGCATGTTGATGCCGTGGATCTCCTCGGCGTTCGCCGTCCACCAGGTGGAGTAGCTGGCGCCGGCGCCCCAGACCATGCCGGCCGTGTCGTGGCCGTACGAGGAGGGGAAGACGGCCCCGTCGACGTCGAACCAGTACTGGCCGATGGCCTCGCGCTCGGTGGTGTACAGGTAGATGCCCGCGTCGCGCAGGGCGGTGTCCCCGGTCGCCTGGCCGAACAGGATCGCCGCGGTGTTGAACATCATCGACTCCGACGACGACTCCTGGTTGTTGCCGTGGCCGAAGCCCGCGTGCCCCGAGGCCCAGGCGTGCCCGGCGTAGGGGTCGAAGTTGCGCAGGAACGGGAAGCGCTCGTCGGAGCGGTCGTAGTTGGCCGCGTCCTTGACCAGGAGCTTCAGCATGCCGCCGTACTGGGAGTCGGAGACCCAGGCCGGGTCGTGCTGGGCGACCATCGCGCCGGCCAGCACGTAGTAGCCGTAGTGGAAGTGGTGGTCGTTGAGCTCGGAGTCGGTGCCGTAGCCCGCCGGGTAGCCGATCAGCGTCTTCCAGGTGGAGTCGTAGGCGAAGAGCCTGCCGGTCTCCCCCGAGCCGGCGGTGAGCCAGTCGGCCAGCCTGCTCTTGACCAGGCCGATGGCCTTGTCCCGGCCGGCGGTGTGGCCGATCTGGTTGGCGACCGGGATGAGCGCCGCGATCCGCCACAGGGCCTTGCCCGTCCAGTAGGTGTCGACGGCGCCTTTGTAGGGGTCGGCGGCGTTCAGCTCGGCGTCGATGGCGGCCCGGAGCTTGGCCTTGTCCGCGCCCGGCGCGAGCGGCAGCGCGGGCAGCACGCCGTTGAACTCCGCGCTCGTGGTGAACGACGCGCCCTCGCGCAGCCGCATCTCGCCGCGGGGCGAGACGTAGCGGTGCTCCGTCACCGCGTCGGAGGAGTTGCGCCACTGGTGGCGGTAGAGCGCTTGCAGGGTGCCGGTCTGGCTGCCCTGCTTGGCGGTGGTGGAGGCGGTGTAGGTGGCCCGCACGCGGGCGCTCGCCGCGTCGTAGCTCCAGCTCACCTTGGTGTCGGTGACGAAGGAGTAGGCGTACTTGGTGAAGAGTGGGAGCGCTCCCCGAGAGGGCAGGACGGCCACCGAGAAGAAGGCGGCGGGGGCGCTCGCGGAGGCCGTGCCGGTCAGCGACCAGTTCTTCCCGGAAGGGGCGAACAGAGCGTAGTCGCGCCCGTTGACCGTCACGCCGAGCACGTTGCCGTCGTTGCGCCAGACGCTGGCCGAGCCGGTGAACTCCACCAGCGCGTTCCCGCCCGCGACCTCGGCGTAGACGTACGGCGAGCCGTGCGCGATCGTGGTCCGCAGCGTGCGCGTCCCGTCGCTCCAGCGCGGGGTGACGTTCCAGTCGCCCCAGCCGTCGACCTCGGTCTTCGGCGCGTTCAGCCCGGAGACGCCCACGTTGAGGTCGCTGGTGTGGACGTACTCGTACATCCGCCCGTCGGAGCTGATGTTCGGCTTGTTCGGATAGCCGACGCTGATGCCCTTGGCGTTCGCGTGGAACGACAGCGGGTGGGCGTACATGTTCTCGGAGTACGGGTTGCCCGCGTAGCGCTGGAAGACCAGCGAGGACCACCAGTCGTTGGTCGGCACCGCGCGGCCGGCCATCCGGCTGGTGACCTTGGGGGTGACGGCGGCGCCGTCGGAGTCGGAGGGGCCGGCCGTACCGGCGGGGCGGGTGGCCGCGTAGCCTCCCGCGCCGACCGTCACCGCGGCCGCCGGGCCCGCCAGGGCGACCGGGGTGACCACGGCGGTCGCCAGGACCGCCGCCGCGGCGACTACTTTGCGTAAGGGGGATGGGAAGCCCATGGATACCTCCTCGGTACCGGGCTGCCGGCGCCATGGGTCGGCCGCCGGGGTGAGCATTGGATCAGAGAGCGCTCTCTGACGGAGGACCGTAGCCTCCGGTGAACCTTCCGTCAACAAGTCCGTAACGTTCGCTTCGCCCGAGTGGCGGACCTCTTGCCTTGACAGGTCCGTCCGGCAGCCACGATCCTGTGTGAGAGCGCTCTCTGCCGTGCGGGGCGAGGCGGAAGACGGCGAGGCGAAAGGGGACTGAAGACATGACCCTGTCCATGGGGGTGTCCGGGGGGATCTCGGAGGAGACGGCGGGCACCGGAGAGGTGATCTTCCCGGAGGGGTTCGTCTGGGGCACCGCGACGGCCTCCTACCAGATCGAGGGGGCGGCGAACGAGGACGGCCGCGGGCCGTCCATCTGGGACACCTTCTCCCGGACCCCCGGCAAGGTCTTCGCCGGCCACACCGGCGACGTGGCCTGCGACCACTACCACCGCTACCGCGACGACGTCGCGATGATGGCCGACCTCGGGGTGCAGGCCTACCGCTTCTCGATGGCCTGGCCGCGGATCCAGCCGGACGGCTCCGGCCCGGTCAACCCCCGCGGCCTGGACTTCTACGACCGGCTCGTCGACGAGCTGCACGGCCACGGCATCACACCCCTGGTGACGCTCTACCACTGGGACCTCCCGCAGGCCCTGGAGGACCGGGGCGGCTGGACCAGCAGGGAGACCGCCGAGCGCTTCGCCGAGTACGCCGCCGTCGCCTACGGCCGGCTCGGCGACCGGATCGCGACGTGGACGACGCTGAACGAGCCGTGGTGCTCGTCCTTCCTCGGCTACGGCGCGGGCGTCCACGCCCCCGGCCGCACGGACCCGGGCGCCGCCTTCGCCGCGGTCCACCACCTGCTGCTCGGGCACGGCCTGGCGGTGGCCGAGCTGCGCGCCGCAGGGGCCGCGCAGGTCGGCATCACCCTCAACCTCGCCCCGATCTCCGGCGACGACCCCGAGGCCGTCGCGCACATCGACGGGCTGCAGAACCGGATCTTCCTCGACCCGGTGCTGCGCGGCGAGTACCCCGCCGACGTGGTGGAGCGGGCCCGCCGGTTCACCGACTGGTCCTTCGTCCGCGACGGCGACCTGGACATCATCGGAGCGCCGATCGACGTCCTGGGCGTCAACTACTACAGCCCCACCGCCGTCCGGCTGCGGGCCGGCCAGCCGGCCAACCCGGTCCACCCGGGCAGCGAGGGCATCGCGTTCGTCCAGGGCGACGAGGAGAAGACCGCGATGGGCTGGTCGGTCAAGCCGTCCGGCCTGACCGAGCTGCTGACCCGGGTCTCCCGCGACTACCCGGGCACGCCGCTGATCATCACCGAGAACGGCGCCGCCTTCGACGACGTGCTCGCCGACGGCCGGGTCGCCGACGAGCGACGGATCGCCTTCCTCGACGGCCACTTCCGCGCCGCGCACGCCGCGATCGCGGCCGGGGCCGACCTCCGCGGCTACTTCGTGTGGTCGCTGATGGACAACTTCGAGTGGGCCGAGGGGTACGCCAAGCGCTTCGGGCTGGTCCACGTCGACTACGCCTCGCAGCGCCGCACGCCCAAGGACAGCGCGCTGTGGTACCGCGAGGTCATCCGGCGCAACGGGCTCCAGGCGTGACCCGGTGACCTCCGCCCGGCCCACCCTGGAGAAGGTTGCGGCCCGGGCCGGGGTCTCCAGGGCCACCGTCTCCCGCGTGGTCAACGGCTCGACCCACGTCAACCCGGAGATCCGCGCGAGCGTGCTGCGCGCCGTTGAGGAGCTGGGCTACGTGCCCAACCTCGCGGCGCGCAGCCTGGTGACCCAGCGGGCCGACTCGGTCGCCCTGGTGTTCTCCGAGCCGCCCACCCGCGTCTTCTCCGACGACCCCATGTTCTCCGACATCATCCGCGGCGTCAGCCAGGAGATGGAGGCGGCGGACAAGCACCTCGTGCTGATGCTCGCGGGCTCGCCGCGCGGCCGGGAGCGGGTCGAGCGCTACACCACCGCCCGGCACGTGGACGGGGTGATCGTGGCCTCGATGCACGGGGCCGACCCGCTCCCGACCGCGCTGGCCCGCCGGGGGGTTCCGGTGGTGTGCAGCGGACGGCCCCTGGTCCACGCCGGCCTGCCCTGCGTGGACATGGAGAACGCCGGCGGCGCCGAGCAGGCCGTACGGCACCTGGTGGCGGCGGGCCGCCGCCGGATCGCCACGATCGCCGGACCGCAGGACATGGTCGCCGGGATCGACCGGCTGACCGGCTACCGCACCGCCCTGCGCGACTCCGACCGGCGCTCCATCGTCGCGGTGGGCGACTTCACCCGGGAGTCCGGCGTCGTGGCCATGCGCCAGCTGCTGCGCGACGACCCCGCGCTCGACGCCGTGTTCGCCGCCAACGACATGATGGCGCTCGGCGCCCTGCAGGTGCTCCGGCGGTCCGGACGGCGCGTCCCGGACGACGTCGCCGTGGTGGGCTTCGACGACGTGCCCGCCGCCTCCTACGCCGAGCCGCCGCTGACCACGGTCCGGCAGCCGGTCTACGAGATGGGCCGCGAGCTGGGCAGGCTGGTCCTGGCGCTCGCCGCCGGCGGTGACGCGGACGGCCCGGTGATCCTGCCCACGGAGCTGGTCGTCCGCGAGTCCGCCTGAGCGGCGCCGGCGGCGCCACGGGAGCGCGCCCGCCGGAGCCGCCCCGCGCCCCGTGCCGTCCGGGCGCGCCTCGCGGCCGCGGCCCGGCTGCCCCACCGCCCCGTCCCGGGCCCCGTCCCGCTCCTTCCGGCCATCTCCGGTCCCCGGACCCCGTAGAGTCGTTCGGCCGGTCGGGCATCGGCCGGCACGCATCGGATCAAGGAGAGACCACGTGGCACTGGAGAAGCCGGAGATCGACTTCCCGGAGGGTGACGCGCCCGCGCAGTTGCAGATCGTCGACCTCGTCGAGGGGGACGGCCCGGAGGCCAAGCCCGGCCACCAGGTCAGCGTGCACTACGTCGGTGTCGCCTTCTCCACCGGCGAGGAGTTCGACGCCTCCTGGAACCGGGGGCAGCCCTTCGAGTTCCCGCTCGGCGAGGGCCGCGTCATCGCGGGCTGGGACCAGGGCGTCGCGGGCATGAAGGTCGGCGGCCGCCGCCGCCTGACCATCCCGCCCCACCTCGGCTACGGCAACCACGGCGCGGGGGGCGGCCTGATCAAGCCCGGCGAGACCCTCATCTTCGTCGTGGACCTGCTCGGCGTCCGCTGAGACCACCCGGCCCCGGCGCCCGCCGGGGCCCGCGGCGGGCCGCGCCCCCTTCCGGGGGGGCGGCCCGCCGTCCCGGCTCGCCCGGCCCCGCCCCGCCGGAATGTCACCGCGAGCTCATAGGCTGGTCCGCGTGCTGTTGATCGACCTCGCGCGCACCTCCGCGGCCGTGGCCGCCGACTCCGCCCGGCTGGCGAAGATCCGCCATCTCGCGGAACTGCTCGGCCGCGTCGGCCCGGACGAGGCGGAGACCGCCATCGCCTACCTCTCCGGGGAGCTGCCCCAGCGCCAGCTCGGCGTCGGCTTCGCGAGCCTGCGCGACCTCCCCGAGCCCCGGCTCGCCGCCACCGCGACGCTGAGCCGGGTCGACGGCCTGCTGCGCCGCATCAAGGCGCAGTCCGGCCCCGGCTCCCAGGCGGCGCGCAAGGCCCTGCTGGACGAGCTGTTCGCCTCGCTCACCCGCCCCGAGCAGACCTTCCTGTCCCGGCTGATCCGCGGCGAGCTCCGGCAGGGCGCCCTCGACGGCGTGATGATCGAGGCCGTCGCCAAGGCGTCGGGCGCCCCCGCCGCCGAGGTGCGGCGGGCGCTGATGCTGCGGGGCTGGCTGCCCGCCGTGGGCGCGGCCGCGCTGTCCGGCGGGGTCGAGGCGCTGCGGGCCTTCACCCTGGAGGTCGGCCGGCCCGTCTCGCCGATGCTCGCCCAGAGCGCCCCCTCCGTCGCCGCCGCGCTGGAGCGCATCGGCGGCCCGGCCGCCCTCGAGTGGAAGCTCGACGGCGTGCGGGTCCAGGCCCACCGCTCCGGCGACGCCGTCTCGGTCTTCACCCGCGCACTGGAGGACATCACCGCCCAGGTGCCCGAGCTGGTCGAGGCGGTCCGCGCCCTGCCCCTGACGGACCTGGTGCTGGACGGGGAGGTCATCGCCCTGCGGCCGGACGGCCGTCCCGAGCCCTTCCAGGTCACCTCCGGCCGCGTGGCCAGCCGGACCGACGTGGCACGGGCCCGGCGCTCGACCCCGCTGAGCGTGTTCTTCTTCGACGCGCTGCGGGTGGACGGCGCCGACCTCCTCGACCTGCCCGACGACACCCGCCACGCGGAGCTGGCCCGGGCCGTGCCCGCCGAGCTGCTCACCCCCCGGCTGGTCACCGGCGACGTGGCGCGCGCCGAGGAGTTCTTCGGCGACGCCGTGCGGCGGGGGCACGAGGGCGTGGTGGTGAAGTCGCCGGGCAGCCCTTACGCCGCCGGGCGGCGCGGCGCGGGCTGGATCAAGGTCAAGCCGCGGCACACGCTGGACCTGGTCGTGCTGGCCGCCGAGTGGGGCAGCGGCCGGCGGGAAGGCCGGCTCTCCAACCTCCATCTGGGCGCCCGCGACCCGGCCGGCGGCTTCGTCATGCTCGGCAAGACCTTCAAGGGCCTGACCGACGAGCTGCTCGCCTGGCAGACCGAGCGGTTCCTGGCGCTCGCGGAGGGCCCCGCGGACGGCTGGACGGTCAAGGTCCGGCCCGAGCTCGTCGTCGAGATCGCCTTCGACGGGGTCCAGCGCTCCAGCCGCTATCCCGGCGGCATGGCCCTGCGCTTCGCCCGGGTCGTCCGCTACCGCCCCGACAAGACCCCCGACCAGGCCGACACCGTCGAGACCGTCCGCTCCCTGATGCTCTGAGCCCGGGCCGCGCCGGTCCGGCCGGCCGCCCGGCCGATCCGCAGGATCACTTGACCATGCGCAGCGTGAGCGGGTAGCGGAAGCCGCCCTCCCCCAGCGCCGCCAGGCCGCCGACGACCGACAGCACCACGGCGCCGACCCAGAGCAGCGGCAGCAGCACGGCGCCCACGAACGTGATCGCCAGCGCCACGGTGGCGCCGAGGAGGGTCAGCTGGAAATTGAGCGCCTCCACCGCGTGCGCGCGGATGTAGGGGGAGGTCCGGCCCGCCGCGAGCAGCATGATCAGCGGGCCGAACACGAGCAGACCGGTCAGCGGGAGCAGGTGCGCCGCCGCCGCGCCCATGCGGTCCCCGCCCGTGTGCGCCCGCCCGTATCCCGCGACCGGCCGGTTCCGCACGGGAGCGTGCGGATACGGCACGGGCCCGGCCGGGCGGGAGCCGTACAGGTCATGCATGATCGGCATGAGGTCGCCGTGGACCCGGGCCGTCATCGCCCGCTCCAGGCGGTCGTCGAACTCGACCTTGTCCAGCCGCCCCTCCGCGTAGGCGGCCTTGACGTGCTCGACCACCTGCTCCCGGTCCCGGTCGCTCACCCTGAGGCCGGCGTATCCGGCCCCGGGGGCCGCCGCCGGCGCGCCGCCGTACCGAGGGCTCGCCGGGGGCGTCGCTGTGCCTGCCATGGAAACCGACCATCCCTTCGTCGCCTCTGTGACCTCCAGGTTCGTCCGTGACGGCCCTCCGGCGCATCGGGGTTCCCCCTTACCTGTTCCCTGGAGTTGTCCCGGGGGCCCGTCATGGGGCATCCCGGGGATGTATAACAAGGACATGAGATGGCGGGATCGCTACGGTTTGAGGCGTCTGCGCGGGCCGAAGATCGCGAAGTTCGATCGGGAGGCGACCGACGCCGACATCGAGGCGCTCATCGCCTTCGCCAAGTCACGCCGCGGCGTGGAGTTCTACGTCGAGCCGGAGACCTTCGCCACGGACACCACCGCCGTGGCCGTGGCCGACGACGGCGAGTGGACCCGGCGCCGGGTCGGCGCCCCCGCCGTGATCCGCAAGGTCGCCCGCGATCTCGCCCTCCCGGTCTACGACGTGCAGCTCACCGGCTATCCCCCCCGCATGCGGGCCTACAACGAGCGGCGCAGGCGCGAGGAGGCCTGATCCCCCCGCTTCATCCCGCCAGGCCGACCGGGTCCGCCGGCGGCTCCTCCAGCAGGACCACCATGGGCAGCAGCCAGGCCGTCCGCGGTGTGCCCATCTGCAGGTCCAGCTCCTCGGAGGTGGGCATGCGGTCCTTGAACGCGTGCGGCGGCAGCAGATGCCGCAGCGCGTGCAGGAGAAGGTTCGCCATGGAGTAGCCGGGGTCGATCTCGTGCGCGCGGCCCAGCGCGACGCCCGCCAGCGCGCAGTCGCCGCCGTGCCAGGCGGCCATGCCGAGCAGGGAGGCGGCCGGGGGCACGAACCTCCGCTCCAGCCGCCGGGTGAGGTCCTGCCAGAGCCTGCGGTGCGCGTGGTGGTCGTCGTCGGTGATCAGCGTCCACGCCTCGTCCCTGGTCCTGATCACCGCCAGGTCGAACCCGAGCCTGGCCGCCTGCTCGTCGTCGAGCCGCCCTCCCGCGGCGTAGGTGCCGATGGCCTCACGCACCCGGGCCGTCCCGTCCGCGACGAGCTCGGCCGCGAGCCCGTCGAGGTCGCCGCTCGCGGCGAGCCGGGCGCGCAGCTCCTCCGCGATCCGGGCGGTGGCCCGGCGCATGGCCGCCCGGGCGGGCCCTCCGACGGGCGTGAGCGAGCGCTCCAGGGTCCGGCGGTCGGGCAGCGCGACCAGCCCGTACGCGACGGCCCTGGCCGCGACCGCGCCGGCTTCGCGGTCGTACGGCGTGCCGGAGGGGGGACAGCAGCCCGAGCGTGCGCACAGATAGGACCAGTAGCGGCCGTCCTCCGCCCGGAGCAGGTCCACGAGCGCGATCCCGCTCCCCCGCAGCCGGGCACGCAGCTCGTCGGCCGCCGGGGTCACCAGCGGTCCGGGACCGTAGCCGACGGCGATGACCTGGCCGATCCGCTCCCTGCGCAGCAGCGGGAGGATCCGGTCCAGCTCCGTGCCGGTCAGTGGCAGGTCCCAGCGGACGGTGAGGTGCACGTCGCCGCGGGGCGGCCGCCCGCGCAGGCCGATCACGACCAGGCTCTCGGCGGGGTGGAAGCCCAGCAGGTAGGGGATCGCGCCGAGGACGTCCTCGGTGGAGCCGAGCAGCAGGTCGGGTGGGGCCGCCGGGAGGTCCGGCGAGTCCGGGGTGTCGGTCGTCATGGCCGACAGCATCGCCGGGACCGGGGGCGGTGATCCCGCCGGACGGGGCTCCTGTGGACGGACGGCACCCGGGCCGGCTCCTCCTGTGGAGAACGCCCCGGGAGCCTCGCCGCCCGGAGCACGGCGGACGGCGGACGGCGGGACCGCGGGCCGGCGCCGCGGGGGACGCCCCCGCGGGCCACCGGTCCGGAGCGTCAGTGCCCCTGTGCGGAGGGCCCCTGCGGGAGCGCTCCCGGCGGGAACCCGTCGCCGGGGTCGCCGCCGGGCGGGACGGCCCGCGGCGGGAGGCCCCCGCCGGGAGCGCTCCCGGGCGCCAGCCGCGTGCGGACCATGACGGCCGCGCCCGCGACGGCGGCGGGCATCGCGACC
This sequence comes from Planomonospora alba, assembly GCF_039534085.1. Taxonomy (NCBI): domain Bacteria; kingdom Bacillati; phylum Actinomycetota; class Actinomycetes; order Streptosporangiales; family Streptosporangiaceae; genus Planomonospora; species Planomonospora alba. The sequence goes on along the minus strand of NZ_BAAAUT010000057.1, from coordinate 13,710 downwards.
ACCGCGCCCAGCGGGATGAGGAAGAGCAGGAAGAGGAGCACGCCGAAGCCGACGGTGAGGGCCTTGTCCGCGCGCAGCAGCGCGAACCGGTCCTTGCGGGCCAGGCCCCGGCGCTCCATGGCCAGGGCGGTCAGCTCGACGGTGAGGAAGAAGCCCGAGACCAGGGCGCCCAGCACGGGGACCGCGGTCTGCCCGACCACCGGCACGAACCCGAGGAAGAAGAGCGGGACGGTGAACAGCAGCGTGTAGCCGAGCGTCACCAGGCTGTCCTTGATCGACCGGGGGATGGACCTCCACAGCGGCAGCTCGTGGCCGGTGGGCACCTCGCCGTAGGACTCCTCGACCTTCTCCGACAGCTTCTCGTAGAAGGGCTCGCCGACGACCAGGGTCACCGCGGCGAAGGTCACCGCGGCCAGCACGAGGCCGGCGCCGAAGACCACCACACCGACCAGCACCCTGAAGACGTTCCGGACGCCCTCGCTCCAGCCGTCGGCGAACGGCGTCATCCACTCGGCCAGATCCGCGGCGTTCGTCCCCAGGAAGTAGAGCCCCAGCGCGTAGAGCACGAACACGATCAGGGCGGGGATCAGGCCGAACAGCCACCACCCGGGGTGGCGCGCGACCCAGCGCAGCCCCTGCAGGAAGAAGCCCATGCCGCCGGTGAAGGAGCGGATCACACTCATGCCGCGAAGGCTATCGGGATCGGCCGCCCACCGCGCGGCGGCACCGGGGGCACCGGAGGCACCGCCGTACAGGCTCCGGCGGATCCGGTACGGCGGGCGGGTCCGGGCGCGGGGGCCGGGGACCGGTTCAGGGGCGCCGCCACAGACCGGGGACGGACACGTCCAGGGCGGCGAACAGGCGGCGCAGGAGCGGCAGGGAGATGCCCAGCACGTTGCCGTGGTCGCCGTCGATGCCCTCGACGAACCAGCCTCCGGGACCGTCCAGGGTGAAGGCGCCGGCGACCCGGAGGGGCTCGCCGGTGGCGACGTAGGCGTCGATCTCGGCGTCGGTGGGGGTACCGAACCGGACGACGGTGGAGCCCACCTCGGAGACCTCCCTGCCGGAGGCCGTGTCGATCACGCAGTGCCCGGTGAGCAGGCGGCCGCTCCGGCCGCGCATCCGCCGCCAGCGGGTCGCGGCGTCCTCGGGCGAGGACGGCTTGCCGTACGCGCGGCCGTCGAACTCCAGCACCGAGTCGCAGCCGATGACCAGGACGCCGTCCAGGTCCCGCGCCACCGCCGCGGCCTTGGTCCTGGCCAGGACGAGGCAGAGGTCGGCGGGGGTGTCCGCGGTGACGGCGTCCTCGTCGACCCCGCTGACGATCACTTCGGGATCGAGTCCGGCGCTGCGGAGCAGGGCGAGGCGGGCGGGTGAGGCGGAGGCGAGTACGAGCCGGGTCACGTCTCCGAGCCTATCGGCCGGTACGGCGGGCGCGCCGCCCGGCCGCCTCCTCGGGAGGCCGGGGGCGCCACCGGGGGGCGGTGACCGCTCAGAGCGAGCGGACGGAGGAGAGCGCGGTGGTGATGTCGCGCCAGCGGCCGCGCTGGGCGTCGGGGATCGTCACGAAGACGAGGGCGGGCTTCTTTGCCCGGTCGGTCTCGATCACGGTGACCGCGGCCATGGAGGAGCGGCTCTTGCCCTTCACCTTGTACGTCACCCGGTAGGCCAGCAGCCAGCCGTCCTCGACCGGCTGGGAGGCGGTCCACTTGATCTCGGCGCCCTCGGGGTGGTGGTTGAGCGTCCAGCGGGCGGCCAGCAGGGCGGTGTCCTTCGCGGTCGCCTGCACCAGGATGGGGACCGGGCAGCTGACGAGCATCGCCCGGTGCCCGGCGCCCTTCACGGGCGGCAGCACCTGCTTGGTCGAGAACGGCGAGGCGCCGTGGCTCTTCCACGGCTTGCCCAGCCTGGCCAGCGAGACGCCGGACTTCTCGTCCTTGATGCGGCGCTTGGCCGCCGACGCCTTCCCGGGGAGCCGGCCGAGCTTCCTGTCGGCCGGCGGGCCGGGCAGGCGGGGGTCCGCGAGCGCGGCGGTGACCGCGCTCCCGTCCGGGGTGGGCGTGGGCCCGGGGGCGGGGGTCCCGGCCGTGGGAGACGCCGTGGGAGACGCCGCCGAGGACGCCGCGGCGGAGGGCGGCGGCGAGCTGGGGCCGGACGAGGGCGCCGCGGCAGATGGCGCGGCGATCTGCCCCGGCGGCTCCCCGCCCGGCCGGTCGGAGGAGTCGGTGGAGCCGGAGGAGAGGAATCCGACCAGGGCGGCGACCGCCGCCACGGTCACCGCCGCGGTCCCGGCGAGGATCCGGTAGATCACCCGCATCGGCAGGTCGCCGATCCGGGAACGCTTGATGGGCGATGCCGGGGGGACGCGGGGCGGTTCGGCCACGATCTTCGGCAACTCGGATGTCTCCGCCTCGGCGGCCATGTACGTAGGGGTAACACCCGTCTCCCGGGTCCCCGGAGTCCCACCCAACCCATCGAGCACGATCGGGAGCGTACGACAAATCCGCTTTTCCCGTTCGCGTTCCCCATCACACTTCGGGAACGAGTAGGTCCCGTTCTCCTCCCGTTTCCTACCTGGAGATCCTCCGTTCCGCGGCGGCGACCGGGCGGGATCCGCCCGGGCGCAGCCACGGCGCGTCCGCGACGACGGTGCACGAGCCCGGCTCGATCTCGGTGAAGCCCGCGTCCCGCACCACCGGCAGGTCCCCGGCCGCCAGAGCGTCCCAGGAGGCGGGGTCGGCCGTCCGCACGGCGAGCGCGAAGCCCCGCTCCCGCCACTCCTCCCGGACGCCCCCGTCCGCGCCCCACCAGGCGAACTGCGCGGCGTGCCCGGCCTGGGCCATGGCCTTGCCCGCCGACATCCGCAGGTGCGGGTTGATCCAGAGCACGGCGCCGCCCTCCCCCGGCGGGCCGGGCTCGGCGGAGTCGGCCAGGTCGGTGCCGGAGACCTGGAGCCGGGACAGGTCGCGGGGCCAGTCGTCCAGGGGGACCGGCGGGTGCACGCGGACCTCCGCGGTGCCGTGCGCGACGGTGGTCCCCGGCAGGTCGAGCACGCGCCGCCACTCGGCCCCGCGCGCCCGCCGCACGACCTTTCTGATCCGCCTCCGCTCCCAGCCGCGCACCGCCTCGGCCCATTCGCCGCCGTCCGCCGCGCGGGGGTCGCCGAGCAGGGCCAGTACGGCCAGCGCCGCGGCCTCCAGGGCGTCGGTCCGCTCGGGAGGGGCGGACCTCTCGATCCGGACGACCAGGGGGAGGACCCTCTCCTGCGTCACGTCTTCTCCGGTCACGCCTTCCAGCATGCCCTCCCCCGGGCGGCGACCGGGAATCGCGGTCCCGCGGCGCGTCCGGAGGGACCGCCGGGCATCGGAGGAAAAGGGGTCCGGCGCGGAAATCTATGAAAGAAATCTTTCACGAATATGCGGCACACCACGGCCCCGCAGGTGCCTTCCGGATGCGCGGGAGCGAGGGCGCGATGCGGCACCTCCCGCCTCCCGGAGGCGGCGACCGCGCCCCGGAAAGCGTCCCGACCGGTCGGCGGGGAGGATCACCCGAAAGGGCGGCCGTCACGGAGCGTGAAAGAAGATCCACTCCTCGGCGTCCTCACATCTCCGGCTTCACCAGGGAAATGAGGACGCAGACCTGAGAGCCCTCGGCGGGTCGGCCGGAGATCGTCACCCTCCGCCATCTCACATATTGGACGATTCGGTCAAACGTTACGTTTTTCCAGATAATCCTCTATTTCACACTTTCGCGCCTACCGACCGGCTTTGTTACAGGTTGGGCCGCCCGCGGTCTCAGGTCTGCAACACCCCCCGCGTCCCACTTGTCCAAGCCAGAGTCACGATGGTCAGCTTTGCTCAACCATGCTGGCGGCTTACTTCACATCGAACCCCTAAGGAGTGCTGCCGTGTTCCACACGCGGACATCTGGCAAGTTTCTAGCTGCAGTGGCAGGAGGTGCACTCCTGCTGAGCGCCTGTGCGGGCGAGAACTCGGCGAGCGAACCCGCCGCCTCGGGCTCCGCTCCGGCCTCCGCTCCCGCGGCGTCGACCATCACCTACGCCCACGAGCAGGAGTTCCACTCCTACAACGGCAACACCGCGGCTGAGAACGCCACCCGTAACAACGGCCCGCTCCAGCGCGTGCTGTCCGGCTTCTGGTTCTACGGCCAGAACGGCGAGATCACCCCGAACACGGAGTTCGGCTCCTACAACAAGACCTCCGACGACCCGCTGACCGTCGAGTACACCTTCAACGACAAGGCGGTCTGGTCGGACGGCACGCCGATCGACTGCGACGACGCCCTGCTGTTCTGGGCCTACAAGTCCGGCAAGCTCAAGGACTTCTCCACCGCCGGCACCACCGGCGTGGAGTACGTCAAGGTCCCCGAGTGCAACAAGGGCGACAAGAAGTTCACCTTCGTCTACGAGGAGCCCTTCGCCGACTGGCACGCCAACGGCCCCGGCGCCGTCGAGCTCCTGCCGGCCCACGTCGTGGCCAAGCAGGGCGGGCTGAGCGAGGACGAGTTCATCGAGGCCGTCAAGAAGACCGACGCCAAGAAGCTCGAGAAGGCCGCCAAGTTCTTCAACGACGGCTGGATCGCCGAGGGCTCGCTGCCCGCCGCCGACCTGATCCCGTCCTCCGGCCCGTACAAGCTCTCCAAGCTCGACGCCGGCCAGTCGCTGACCTTCGTCGCCAACGACAAGTGGTGGGGCACGCCGCCGGCCGTCCCGACCATCGTGGAGCGCTTCATCGCCCTGGACGAGCAGGCCCAGGCGCTGCAGAACCGCGAGGTCCAGATCATCGAGCCGCAGCCCGGCCCGGACGTGCTCAACCAGCTCAACGCGCTGGAGGGGGTGAAGGTCCACACCGGCAACCAGTACATCTACGAGCACCTGGACTTCAACTTCGACTCCAGCCCGTTCAAGGACAAGGCGCTGCGTGAGGCCTTCGCCAAGTGCCTGCCCCGGCAGCTGATCGTGGACAACCTGATCAAGCCGCTCGACCCGAACGCCAAGCCGCTCGACGTCCGCAACGTCGCGCCGTTCCAGGCCAACCACGCCGCGGTCGTCCAGGCCTCCGGCGGCGTGCCCGCCGCCTACGCCCAGCAGGACATCGAGGGCGCCAAGGCGCTGCTGGAGAAGGCCGGCAAGACCGGCCTCAAGGTCAAGATCGGCTACCAGACCCCGAACCCGCGCCGCACCTCCGCCGTCCAGCTGATCAAGGACGCCTGCGACAAGGCCGGCTTCGAGATCGTCGACGGCGGCTCCGAGGACTTCTTCGGCACCGTGATGCCCGCCAACAACTACGACGTCGCGCTGTACGCCTGGTCCGGCTCCTCGCTGGTCAGCGGCTGGGGCTCCACCTACACCACGCCCACCAAGTGCGACGGTGAGAGCAAGGGCAACAACAACGGCTGCTACTCCAACAAGAAGGTCGACGAGCTCGTCAAGAAGCTGAACTCGACCGTCGACGTGGCCGCGCAGGACCCGATCATCGGCGAGATCGAGAAGATCCTCTGGGAGGACCTGGCCACCATCCCGCTGTTCCAGCACCCGGGCCTGAGCGCGTGGGACGAGACCCTGCAGAACGTGGTCCCGAACCCCGCCCAGTCCACCATCACCTGGAACATGGACAAGTGGAGCGCCGCGTAACCCTCTTGTTCTAGGTCCGGTTCACCGCACGTGCGGTTGACGGAACACCCACCCCCCAGGGCCGGGGCCGGAGGAGCACGAACCCCCGGTCCCGGCCCTGGTCCGCACATACAGTCCTCACAGAGCAGGAGGTGACGAAATGATCGTCTTCATCGCGCGGAGACTGGTCATCTCGTTCTTCGTCCTCCTGGCGGCCACCTTCATCATCTTCGTCCTCACGGCGCTCTCGGGCGATCCGTTGGAAGACCTCCGCCAGGACGCCAGCCCCAACAAGGCCCAGAAAATCGCGGACCGCGTTGAGCGCATGCAACTCGACGACCCGATCCCCGTCCGTTACCTGAGCTGGCTCGGCGACATCGTCCGCGGTGACCTCGGGGTCAACCGCGACGGCCACAGCGTCGCCATCATGCTGGGCGAGGCCCTGTCGGCCACGCTCCAGCTCGTCATCGCCGCCACCGTGATGGCCATCATCATCGGCGTCATCATCGGCATCGTCTCGGCGCTCCGCCAGTACAGCGGCTTCGACTACACCGTCACCTTCGCCGCCTTCATCTGCTTCTCGCTGCCGATCTTCTGGGTCGCGGTCATGCTCAAGCAGTACATGGCCATCGAGTTCAACAACTGGCTGAAGGACCCGGTCATCCCGGCGCCGGTCATCGGCGCGCTCGCCCTGCTGTCCGGCCTGGTCTTCGGCGCCCTGACCGTCGGCGACCGCAGGCGGCGGCTGGTGTCGTTCGCCGTCGGCCTCGCCGTCGGCGGCGGGCTGTTCACGCTGCTGTCGGTGACCCGCTGGTTCGCCGACCCCGGCTTCGGGCTCCCGCTCGTGCTGGCCGTCTCGCTCACCGCCGCCGTGGGATTCACCGTCCTGGCCGCCGGGCTGCGGCAGCGGGGCCCGCTGTACGCCGCGCTCGCCGCCGCCGTGCTCGGCGCGGCGGCCTCGGAGGTCTTCGGCCCGCTGCTGGCCGACCCGACCTGGCTGGAGATCGCCGGCCTCGCCCTGCTGACGGTCGCGGTCTGCGCCGGCCTCGGCTACGCCCTGGGCGGCCTCCAGCGCCGCCAGGCGATCACCGCCGCCGTGCTGACCGGCCTGTTCACCGGCGGCGTCATCTTCGTCGACCGCATGCTCCAGGCGTTCAACTCCTACAGCGCCGCGGTGCGCGGCCGCCCCATCTCCACGATCGGCGCCCGCACTCCCAACTTCCAGGGCGACTTCTGGCAGATGAACCTGGACTCGGCCGGTCACCTGCTGCTGCCGACCATGGCGCTCATCCTGGTCTCGCTGGCGACCTACACCCGCTACAGCCGGGCGAGCATGCTGGAGGTCATGAACCAGGACTACGTCCGCACGGCCCGGGCCAAGGGCCTGCCGGAGCGGACCGTCGTGGTCAAGCACGCCTTCCGCAACGGCCTCATCCCGATCACCACGCTGATGGCCGTCGACTTCGCCGGCGTCATCGGCGGCGCGGTCGTCACCGAGAACGTCTTCGGCTGGCAGGGCATGGGCAACCTGTTCATCGACGGGCTCAACACGGTCGACCCCATGCCGGTCATGGCGTTCTTCATCGTCACGGGGACCGCGATCGTCGTGTTCAACATGATCGCCGACATCCTCTACGCCTACCTCGACCCGCGTATCCGGCTGTCCTGAGATCGGAGAACCACCATGACGATCAACACTCAGGCGACGGAGCCCGGAACCCCCTCTGACGCCCAGCAGGGCCTGGCGGTCGTCGCCCGTACCCAGGGGCAGATGGTCCGCCGCCGCTTCTTCCGGCACCGCGCCGCCCTCGCCGGAATGGTCACCTTCGGCCTCGTGATCATCCTCGCGTTCAGCTCCATCGGCTTCGCGGGCATCCCCGGCTGGTGGGACAAGAGCTACCTCGACACCGGCTCGCTGGTGAACCAGGGCAGGCCGACCCTCAGCGTGGTCCCCGAGTTCCTCGGCGGGGACGGCGTACGCCTCGGCGAGCACCCCTTCGGCCAGGACGACATCGGCATCGACTACTTCGCGCTGACCATGCGCGGCGCCCAGCAGTCGCTGATCATCGCGTTCCTCGTCGCCATCGTCGGCACCGTCGTCGGCACCCTCGTCGGCTCCGCCGCCGGTTACTTCCGCGGCAAGGTCGAGGCCGTGCTGATGCGCTTCACCGACGTGATGATCACCATTCCGGTCCTCATCATCGCGGCCGTGGTCGGCCGGATGATGGGCGACAGCGGCGCCGCGGCCCTCGGCGTCTTCATCGGCCTGGTGATCTGGCCGACCCTGGGCCGCCTGGTCCGCGGCGAGTTCCTCTCCCTGCGGGAGAAGGAGTTCGTCGAGGCCGCCCGGGCCATCGGGACCCCGGCCAAGCGGATCATCTTCCGGCACATCCTGCCGAACACCATCGGCGTCATCATCGTCGCCGCGACGCTCTCGGTCGCCAACGCGGTGCTGCTGGAGTCGGCGCTGTCCTTCCTGGGCCTCGGCGTCCAGCCGCCGGACACCTCGCTCGGCCAGCTCATCAGCGAGTACCGCAGCGCCATGGTGACCCGCCCGTGGCTGTTCTGGTGGCCCGGCCTGTTCATCATCCTCATCGCGCTCTCGATCAACTTCATCGGCGACGGCCTGCGCGACGCCTTCGACCCCCGACAGACCCGGGTGCGTGCCTAATGACGACTTCCCCGAACGTGCCGGCCGGCCCCTACGAGGACGGCGCGCACGAGCTCTCCTCCCACGTGACGGACTCCGCCGAGGAGGTGCACGTCGGCCTCACCCTGGACGCCGTGCGCCCGCCCTCGTCGGAGGAGATCCTCAAGGTCGAGGACCTGACCGTGGAGTTCCCCACCGAGGACGGCGTCGTGCGCGCCGTCCGGGGCGTCTCCTACAGCCTGCGGGAGCGGGAGGTGCTGGGCATCGTCGGCGAGTCCGGCTCCGGCAAGTCCGTCTCCTCGCTGGCCGTCATGGGCCTGCTGCCCAAGAGCGCCCGGATCAGGGGCCGGATCCTCTTCCGCGGCGACGACATGCTGAAGATGTCGCCCCGCAAGCAGCGGAGCCTGCGCGGCCGCAAGATCGCGATGGTCTTCCAGGACCCGATGACGGCGCTGAACCCCGTCTACACCATCGGCGACCAGCTCGCCGAGGCGGTGCTCGCGCACGAGCTCATGCCGCGCAAGACCGCCCTGGCGCGGGCCAAGGAGATGCTCGACCTGGTCGGCATCCCGCAGGCCGAGGCCCGGCTGCGCAGCTATCCGCACGAGTTCTCCGGCGGCATGCGGCAGCGCGCGATGATCGCCATGGCGGTCATCAACAACCCGGACATCATCATCGCCGACGAGCCGACCACGGCCCTCGACGTGACCGTCCAGGCGCAGATCCTGGAGAAGCTCCTGGAGGTCAAGGACGCGGTCAACGCCGCCATCGTGCTCATCACGCACGACCTGGGCGTCATCGCGGGCATGGCCCACCGGGTGCTGGTCATGTACGCCGGGCGCCCGGTGGAGCTCGGGGAGACCGACCCGGTCTTCGAGGAGCCGCGCATGCCGTACACGGCGGGCCTGCTCGGCTCCATCCCGTCGCTGGAGGGCGGCGGCGCGAGCCGGCTCCGCCCGATCAAGGGCACTCCCCCGTCGCTGATCAACCTGCCGTCCGGCTGCCCCTTCTCCCCGCGCTGCCCCCTGGCCACGGAGGTCTGCCGCACCGAGGAGCCGCCGCTGGCCGAGACCGACAGCGGCGCGCACTACGCGGCCTGCCACCACTGGGACCGGCTGGCCGCGGCCGAGGACCCGACCGAGTTCTTCCGCACCGAGAGTGAGACCGTGGCATGAGCGTGACGACCGAGGAGAAGGGCGCGCCCCAGCGCGAGCCCGACGGCGGCGGGCACCTGCTCGAGGTCAAGGACCTGGTGATGAACTTCCCGGTCCGCGGCGGCGGTTTCCTGCGCCGGGTGGTGGCCCACGTCCAGGCGGTCAGCGGGGTCTCCCTGCACGTCGACGAGGGCGAGACCCTCGGCGTGGTGGGCGAGTCCGGCTGCGGCAAGTCGACCACGGGCCGGGCGATCCTCCAGCTGCACACCCCCACCTCCGGGTCGGTGCGGTTCCAGGGCCGGGAACTGGTGGGCCTGTCCGCCAAGCAGATGGCGCCGGTACGGCGCGACATGCAGATCGTCTTCCAGGACCCGTACGCCTCGCTCAACCCGAAGATGCCGGTCAACGACATCATCGCCGAGCCGCTGAAGGTCCACGGGCTGTGGAAGGACGGCGGCCTGGACCGGGTCGCCGAGCTGCTGCGCCTGGTCGGGCTCAGCCCCGAGCACGGCAACCGCTACCCGCACGAGTTCTCCGGCGGCCAGCGCCAGCGCGTCGGCATCGCCCGCGCCCTGGCGCTGGAGCCGAAGCTGCTGATCCTGGACGAGCCGGTCTCGGCGCTGGACGTGTCGGTCCAGGCGGGCGTGGTGAACCTGCTGGAGGACCTGCAGGAGAGGCTCGGCCTGGCCTACGTCTTCATCGCGCACGACCTGTCGGTGGTCCGCCACATCTCCGACCGGGTCGCGGTGATGTACCTCGGGAAGGTCGTCGAGACCGGTCCCCGCGACGACCTCTACGACCGCCCCGCCCACCCCTACACGCAGGCGCTGCTGTCGGCGGCCCCCATGCCGGACCCCAAGCAGGAGCGCGCCCGCGAGCGCGTCATCCTCACCGGCGACGTGCCCAGCCCCCTGAACCCGCCGAGCGGCTGCCGTTTCCGCACCCGCTGCTGGAAGGCCCAGGAGATCTGCGCCACCGAGGAGCCCGCCCTCGTCGACCGGGGCAACGGCCACCCCGTGGCCTGCCACTTCGCGGAGGTCACCGAGCGCTGAGCGCGGGACCGCCGCACCGCGCGAGCCGCGGGAGGACCCTCCTCCCGCGGCTCGCCGCGTTCCGGCGCCCGGGGCGGCGCCGGCTACGGCACGACACGACCGCTCCGCTCCTGGGACAATTGCGATCATGCGCTTCGGCATCCTGGGACCCGTGGAGGTCCGGCACGGTGACGGGCGGCCGGTCGCCGTCGGCGGGCCCCGGCTGCGCGCGCTGCTCGCCCTGCTCCTGCTCGACGCCGGCCGGGTCGTCACCGTCGAGCGGCTGATCGACGGCCTCTACGGCGCCGACGTGCCCGGCGGCGCCGTCAACGCGCTGCAGGCGCAGGTCTCCCGGCTGCGCGGCCTGCTCGGCGACCGCGGCGGCACGATCGTCCGCCACCCGGCCGGATACCTGATCGCCGCCGACCCCGGCGACGTGGACGTCCTGCGGTTCGAACGGCTGGCGGCCGAGGGGCGCCAGGCCCTGGCCGCCGGTGATCCCCGGCGGTCCGCGGCCCGGCTGGAGGAGGCGCTCGGCCTCTGGCGCGGTCCCGCGCTCTCCGACGTCGGCGACGCGCCGTTCGCCGCGGCGCAGGCCGTGCGGCTGGAGGAGGCGCGGCTGGCCGCCGTCGAGGACCGCGCGGAGGCGCTGCTGGCGACCGGCGGGCACCGGGAGGCGGCCGAGGTGCTGCGCGGGCTGGTCGGGGCGCATCCGCTCCGGGAGCGGCCGGCCGGGCAGCTCATGCGGGCGCTGTACGCCGGCGGCCGGCAGGCCGAGGCCCTGGCCGTCTTCGAGGACGTCCGGCGGCGGCTGGCCGAGGAGCTCGGCACCGACCCCTCTCCCGAGCTGGCCGCGCTCCACCTCGCGGTCCTGCGGGCCGACCCGTCCCTCGGCTCCCCCGGCTCTCCCGGTCCCGCCGCCGCGCCCGCCGCCCCCGCCGACCCCCCGCCCGGGCTGCCCGCCCACCTCACGCCGCTGATCGGCCGGACGGCCGAGCTGGACCGCCTCGGCGCGCTGCTCGACGCCAACCGCCTGGTCACCCTCACCGGACCCGGCGGGACCGGCAAGACCCGGCTCGCGACCGAGGCCGCCGGGCGCCGGTCCGGTGACGTCCGCTTCGTGGAGCTGGCGCCGCTCGTCGACGGGGCGGAGGTGCCGCAGGCGGTGCTCAGCGCGCTCGGGCTCCGCGAGACCGGCCTGCTGGCGGCCCCGAACCGGCAGCAGGCCGCACCCGACCTGACCGGCAGGCTGGTCGCGGCCCTCGCCGACCGCAGCGTCCTGCTGGTCCTCGACAACTGCGAGCACGTGGTGGAGGCCGCCGCCCGGCTCGCCGACCGGCTGCTGAGCGCCTGCCCGGGGGTGCGGGTGCTGGCCACCAGCCGCGAGGCGCTGGGCATCACCGGCGAGGCGCTGTACCCCGTCCCGCCGCTGGCGCTGCCCGGACCGGGCGCTCCCCCCGAGCAGGCCGCCGCGGTGCGGCTCTTCCTCGACCGGGCCGCGGCCGTACGGCCCGACTTCACCGCGGACTTCGGCACCGGCGGCGGTCCCGGCGACGCCGCCGCCGACGCGGTGCTGCGGATCTGCCGGGCCCTCGACGGCCTCCCCCTGGCCATCGAGCTGGCCGCGGCCCGGCTCCGCTCGCTCACCGCGGCGGAGGTCGCCGCCCGGCTCGACGACCGCTTCCGGCTGCTGTCCCGCGGCAGCCGCACGGCACAGCCCCGCCACCGGACGCTGCACGCGGTGGTGGGGTGGAGCTGGGACCTGCTGGACGAGACCGAGCGGACGATGGCCCGGCGGCTGACGGTCTTCGCGGGCGGGGCCACCCTGGAGGCGGCCGAGCGGGTCTGCGGGGTGGACGACACCGACGGCGTGCTCGCCTCCCTGGTGGACAAGTCCTTCGTCGAGGTGGTGGGCGGCCGCTACCGGATGCTGGAGACGATCCGCGCCTTCTGCGCCGAGCGGCTCGCCGAGGCGGGCGAGGAGGACCGGCTGCGCCGGGCCCACCTGGCCTACTTCCTCGGTCTCGCCGAGACCGCCGACCCCCATCTGCGCCGCGCCGAGCAGCTGGAGTGGCTGCGGCTGCTGGACCGCGAGCACGACAACCTGCACGCCGCGCTGCACCGGGCGGCCCGGGCCTCCGACGTCGGGCCGGGCCTGCGGCTGCTGTCGGCGCTGTCGTGCTACTGGTGGCTGCGTTCCCTGCGCAGCGAGGCGACCGCCCTGGCCCGCGAGCTCCTGGAGAAGCTCGGCTCCGGGCCGCCGGACGGTCTCGCCCACGAGTACGCCCTGTGCGTGATGACCGTCGCCTCGGGCGGCGGCCACGGCCCGGGCCTGGAGGCGCACCTGGAGGCCACCAGGAAGATCATGGCCGAGCAGGACTCCCTGCCCCGGCAGCCGTTCATCCACGTCATGTGGGCGATGGTCGCCGGCCCGCCGGAGCCGGAGGTCGCGGCGGAGCTGATGCGCCGCTGGCGGCGGTTCGAGCCGGACGACCCCTGGCTGACGGCGATCATGCACTTCGGCTGGGCGTACTTCCAGCTGTTCGACGGGAACCTGGAGGAGGCCGGGCGGGAGTTCGCGCTCGCGCTCGCGGAGTTCCGCGCCATCGGCGACCGGTGGGGCATCGCGCAGACGACCTCCGGGCTGGCCGACCTCGCCGACCGGCACGGGGACCGGGCCCGGGCCGTCGCGCTGACGGACGAGGCGCTGGACCTCGCCGGGCGGCTCGGCGCCACCGTCGACGTGGCGGAGCTGCTCCTGCGCCGGGCCCACGGACGGCTGCGCGACGGCGACGCGGCGGGGGCGCGGGACGACTACACGCAGGCGGCCGGGCTCGGGCGGCGGACGGGCGCCTGGGAGGTCGTGGCCGCCGGGCACCTCGGTCTGGGCGAGCTGGCCCGGCACCGCGGCGACCTGGACGAGGCGCGCCGCCAGTGCGAGACGGCGCTCGCGCGGTGCTCCACGGGCTGGTTCGACGCCGAGGAGACCCGGACCCGGGTGTGCGTGGCGCTGGGCTGGATCGCCGAGGCGGAGGGCGACGCCGCCGGAGCCCTGGCCTGGCACCGGCGCGCGTTCACCTCCGGGCACCGGACCCGCGACCTGACCCTGGTGGCCCGCATCGCCGAGGGACTCGCCGGGGTCGCGCTGCTGGAGGGGGACGGCGAGCGGGCCGCGCTGCTGCTGGCCGAGGCCGCGGCGCTGCGCGGCGGCCCGCCGGCGGGAGACCCGGACGCCGACCGGAT